>JAUSKF010000006.1 GCA_030646995.1 bacterium
GTGCGGACGCTAATTTAATTCGATGAAATATAAATTTTTTACAAAATCCGACAAAGCTTGGGGGGCAATGCTTGAGGCGGTTAACGGCGCTCAAAAGTCAATTTATCTGGAAAGCTTTATTCTCACCGATGATCCAGAGACACATCATTTCTTAGAAGTATTGAAAACTAAGGCCAAGCACGGAATCCGAGTAAAGATAGTAATCGATCGGGCTGGTAGTTTTTGGTTTGGCACTATAGACAAGCAGGCCTTCGCGGCCGCCGGCGTGGAGGTTTTAATTTTTAATCGCTGGATTAATCATAGCCATAGAAAGCTTTTGATTGTGGACGAAGAGATTGGTTTTATTGGGGGCGTGAACCTGCGTGGCGAATATGCTGACTGGTTGGATTTGCATCTGCGGGTTACAGGAGTTTTTGTGAAGCGGTTACGTAGCTCGTTTGCCAAGATTTATTATCTCTCCGGCGGGCGAGACGAGGAGGTTTTAAAATTCAGGAAGTGGAAGTTTAAAAAAGTGGACGCTTCGTTGTACAAGGCCAAAACTTGGCTGCTTGAGCGGTGGCCGTTCCATGGGCGTCGAGCGTTGATTAATTTTTATAAAAAGAAATGCGCTGAGGCGAAAAATAAAATTACTATCGTGACTCCTTATTTTGTACCGCAGCGCTGGCTTTTCGGCGCTGTGAAGAAGGCCGCTAAACGAGGGGTGAAGATTGAGGTGATTATGCCCGGCGATACCGACCACGCGCTCGTTCAGTTGGCGCATCGGTATATTTTAAAGAATCTAAGCCCTTTGATTGATTTTTTTATCATGCCGGAAATGAATCACGCCAAAGTTTTATTAGTGGATGATCACGAAGGATTGGTCGGCTCCAATAATATGGACGCGCAGAGCTTCGATTTTAATCTGGAGGCGAGTGTAGTTTTTCAAAGAAAGGATATGGTGGGAGATTTGAAAAATATTTTGGATAAATGGAAAACACAGTCCGTGAAATTTTCAGCGGCAGGATTCCAGCGACGCTGGTACGATAAAATTCTTGAATACCTCGTCTCTTTTATCTATCCAATTTTGTAGATAAATAAAAAACCCGCAGTACTGCGGGTTTTTTATTTGCTAGGCGACCGCGCGGACTTTATTTTCTATTATGTGCAGAAGCTTTTTGTCTTCAACTAAACGAGCCTTTACCGTTTCGATTCCCACTCCCAACTTTTCTCCTTCAAAACTGTAAGATGCTCCGGCTTTTGTGATGACGCCATATTTTAAAGCGGCGTTGGCGACATCGGCTTCATAAGACATTCCCGAGCCGTACATAATATCGAATTCAGCCAGCTTGAATGGCGCCGCTACTTTATTTTTTACTACTTTAGCGCGGACGCGGTTACCTACGACGTCTTCGCCTTTTTTAATCACCGCTTCTTTCCGAACATCTATGCGGACTGAGCAATAAAACTTTAAAGCTCGGCCTCCTGGTGTGGTTTCGGGATTGCCAAAGACGATACCGATTTTTTCTCGGAGCTGGTTGATGAAAATAACCATCGTGTTGGATTTTGCGGAGATAGCGGTCAGTTTTCGAAGGGCCTGGGACATCATTCTCGCTTGCAAGCCCATATATTGAGCGCCCATCTCGCCCTCAATTTCTATTTTCGGGGTAAGCGCTGCCACGGAATCCACCACTACCACATCAATAATTCCCGAGCGGACTAGGCTTTCCAAGATATTCAAAGCCTCTTCGCCGTTGTCGGGTTGGGAGATGAGCAGTTCTTTTATCTTCACGCCTAATTTTTCTGCGTACTGCGGATCCATGGCGTGCTCGGCATCGATAAATGCCGCCTTCCCGCCTCTTTTTTGAGCTTGAGCGATTACGTTGAGCGCCAAGGTAGTTTTACCGGAAGATTCAGGCCCATAGATTTCAATAATCCTACCTTTCGGCAATCCGCCTACGCCTAGAGCCAAGTCCAATGAAAAAGAACCCGTAGGAATAGATTCTACGTTGAGTTTTTTCGCGTCCCCCAGCTTCATGATCGCTCCTTCACCGAATTTTTCTTGCAAAGACGCGAGTAGGCTATCCAGCTCGTTTTTTCCTTCCTTCTTCCCCTCCTTTTTTTCTTCCCCTTCCTTCTCTTTCTCTTCCAGTTCTTTTTTATTTGTCATTAGTTGGTAATTGGTAAATGATTTGTTTCACGACTTTGGTTTCCCGACCGAGGAAACGCTTGGCTAGAATTTCAAAAGTGTTGAGGCCGGGTTGCAGGTTGTAATTTTCTTGAAATCGCCCGTCTTTGTCGATGAAAACCTCTTCATTATTCACAAACACTTTGTCTTGGGGGCTGATGGCTCCACGCAGCTCATAAGTCGGGAAGATGGAGATTACTGTGGCGCTTAGGGGATTTTGGATATCCAGAGGCGGGATGCCGATGAGACGGGTGGCGTTGATGGCCAGGTAAACTAAGACGATACTGCCGATGGCGACCGGCCAGATCCAATTTTTCTTTGCTTTTTTAATGGCGAACCTATTTTCCGGAAGCTTGTCGGTGGAGCCGGAAGAGCGAATTTCTGCCTCTTCTTTGTATAACTCCCAAAGCTCTCCTTGCCCGCACTCGAGGGCCGTTTCAATTTTTTGTAAATATCCACGGGTGTAGGGAGCGGCGGGGAGGCGGTGCCACTCACCGGCGAAGATGTAATCTAAATAATGCTTAGGAACGCCGGTCAGCAAAAAAATCTTTTCAAAATTTAACCCCTTGGCGTCGATTTTTTCTAAGATAATATCTTTGAGAGTTTTTTGTTCCATCGCTTTGCCCTCGCATTATAAGGGCTCATTCAGCTTTTGTCTAACTTCTCACTCGGTTTCCTACCCCAAGGATCTCGGAAAACAACCTTTTCGGACACAGAATAACCCCGCTCCAACGGCGGGGTTTTCTTCTCTCTCGGCGGTTGTCCGTTCGACATAATAACGAACGGACCAAGCTCAACCGCCTCCGAGATGTTCCTTAAAGGTTATTTCCCTCGATTTACCTTGGACTAAAACCTTCGCTCGCTTTGGCTAAAACAGTTGCAATTTCTGTCTAGGTGTGCTATAATTGCGAAAGTGAATTTCGCACTTTAACAGGAACCCCAAAGAAAGGAGCTTGGTCATGGGAGCGGAGCTGGCGGGAGTGGTGATGTCGCTTCAGGAAGAAGTGAAGAAATTGAAGACGCAGTTGGAAGGCTCAATTTCAAAAGAGCTGGCGATGTCGGTGCTGAAAGGCGCGGAGGCGGAACTCGCGAAAGCAGAGACGGAAGTTCGGAAGGTTGCCAGCGAGATCTTGAAATCCAGAGGAGCGATTCAGACTTTACTTGCTCGGATTGAGAATCCCAAGTCTGAACATACTGCGTCCAAATCCCTGATTGTGAACTACGACAAGCCCATCTCGCAGCTCATCAGTGAAGCCGGGTTCAGCTACGTCAACTCCGACATCACGGAAAAGCATTTCAACAAGGAGAAGACGGGCGGCACGGAAGTGCTGGAGTGCAAGATGTATCACTTCGGTCGGAACATGAGTTCCGACGATGTGATCGCCGAGATGAAGCGTGATGGCTTCGAACAGGCCTCTTTGAAGGCGCTCCTCCATTACCAGTTGGCCCATCCCGACGAACACAAGCAGTATCCGATCGTCGGGCTCAGGAATCCTTGGCGGGACTCGTACGGCTACCGCTACGTGCCGTATCTGTACTGGAACGACGATCGGAAGCTCTATCTCTACTGGTGCGGCTACGATTGGAACGGCCACTATCGTTTCCTCGCCGTCCGCAGGTCTTAGGCCCTTGGACACTTGGGCGCCCTCATGAAGCTAGCTTCATGAGGGCATTTTAATTTAGGAGAAATTAAACCAAAGAATTCGGGTCTTCCGGGGTTCCGCTAGCAGAAGGAGCCGCGGGGGCATCGTTGTAAACTTCTCGGGGTTTGGCGCCGTCTCCGGGGCCGATTACGCCTTTGTCTTCCATAATATCCAATAGGCGGGCGGCGCGGGCATAGCCAACTTTCAATCTGCGCTGGAGGAGCGAGGCGGAAGCTTTCTGCGCTTCAGTGACCACGCGCAATGCTTCTTGATACAACTCGTCGTCGGTTCCATCGTCATCATCCATACCATCTAGAAAATCTATCGGCTCATTTTTCATCGGCATAATTTTCCCCTCCGGAATATCGGCGGTCATATCAGCTAATTCGTTATTTTCTTCAATGAATTGAGCTACGGCTTTAATTTCTTCCTCGGAGACGTAGGCGCCTTGGATACGCTTGGGTTTGGAGAATTCCGAAGAGATGAAAAGCATATCGCCTCCTCCTAAGAGTTTTTCCGCGCCTGCCATATCCAAAATTGTGCGGGAGTCTACCTGACTGCCGACTTGTAGAGCCATTCTGGAAGTGATGTTGGCTTTAATCAAGCCGGTGACTACTTCTACCGACGGACGCTGAGTAGCAACTACTAAGTGAATGCCGGTAGCGCGCGCCATCTGGGCTAGGCGCACAATTGAACCTTCAATTTCTTTTCCGTAAGACGCCATCAGGTCGGCCAACTCATCAATAATCATTACCAGATAGGGAAGAGGCGGAGAATTTTTTTGGTTGTAGGAGCGGATGTCGCGGGCGCCGGCATTTAGCAGGATTTCATAGCGATTTTCCATTTCTTTAATAGCCCAACGGAACAAGCCTACAGATTTTTTACCTTCTACAACTACTGGCGCAATCAGGTGGGGCAGGCCGCCATAGACGGAAAGTTCTACGCGCTTCGGATCTACCATCGCCAATCTAAGTGTGGCTGGAGAGTTCTTATATAGAAGCGAGATGATTAATGCATGGATTCCAACGCTTTTGCCGCTGCCGGTGGCGCCTGCAATTAAAAGGTGAGGCATTTTTTCGATGTCGGCCATTATTGGCTCTCCGCTAACGCCACGCCCTACGACGAAGGCCAACGGTCCAGACTCTTTGAATTCCGGATAAGAAATAAGACTTCCGAGGCGCACAATAGCCGCTGATTTATTCGGCACTTCAATCCCAACTAAAGATTTTCCCGGAATCGGGGCTTCAATGCGGATTGGGTGAGCGGCCAAGGCCAAGGAAAGGTCGGAGCTCAAGGCTAGGATTTTTGTAATTTTAACTCCTTCGGCCGGCTTGAGGGTATAGCGGGTAACTTTCGGGCCGATATTAATTTCGCCCATTTCCACGGGGATTCCAAAGCTATCGAGTGTGCGCTTGATTATATTCGCGTTAGCTCGCAAATCTCCCGAGGTTGGTTTTTCTACTGAAGATTTCAAAAGTGAGGCGGGCGGAGGAACGTAATTTCCGTATTCTTTTATTTTTAGGGAGGCTTTTTTAGCGGCAGCAGTTGCGACGGAAGCGCCCACAACCCTCGACTCCATTTCCTCCTCGTCTTTTTCTGATTCTTCCTCGTCTTCATCGGCGGCCTCCTTTTTTGTTTTGGGGGCGTCGGGCATATCGGCAATTTTTACTTCATCTATCTCTTCATCGGCTTCCGGCTCGGCTGATTTGTTTTGCTCTTCTTTCCCGACCCTCCAGAATTTAATCGAGGCATTGAAAGTAACCAAAATTGAGGTGACCAACAAAACGAATGCCAAAATTATAGATGCGGTGTAGCCGAACGGAACTTGGAGGAAGCCAACCAGCTTGCCGGCCATCCCGCCTTTGCCATCGAGTAAAATGTCCATTAGGCCCAAGCCGGAGATTATGAATAGAGATGCCCCGATAATGCTATTTGCGAGAAAGATTTTTTGCCTGGCCAGAAGAAATGTGCCGGCTACTAATAGAGAAATAGTGGGAAGCAGGTAATAGCCCCAACCGAAGAGTTTTTCTAAAATCATATAAACGAATTCACCAACGGGGCCGGCTTTATGGAAAGAGGCCAAAAGTAAAAGTATGGCGACGCCTACTAAAATAACAGCTAAGATGCTGTTTTTGGTTTCCGGATGGATGCGGTCAATATTTTTTTTCTTGTCCCTCTTAGACATTAATATCATTATAGCGGAAATGAATGAGAAATTAAAAAACCACCCGTTTATTGGGTGGCTGATTGTGAGGCTTTCTTTTCCATCATCTCAAGAATCATGCCGGTTACTTTTTCTATTACCGCCTGCTCTCTCATCTTGGTGGTGTCTAGAAGCTGCAACTGGTGGTAATCGGGTTTAAGCTGGTTAAAGGCGGTGCGATAGCGGTTCACAAGTGTTGCAATCGTAGCTGGATTAGAAGTTTGGCCCATTTTCTTGCTAACGGAAATTCTTTGCTCACGGCGCATCGCTTCTTCCGGATTGCAGACTACAAAAATAGGAAGGTCGATGTAACTAGTCCAGAATCTGGAAAGGAAGAATTGCTGCACCATCGCCATTTCTGCTTCAGAAAGTTTTTGCTTTTCCCGCCAATACATCATCCAGCAGTAAGCATCGAAGATGCAGCGATCAAAGATGACCACGTCGTAGAGATGACCGGCGGCAAAATCGATGAGTTTCGTGAGAGCGTATAGGCCGGTACGAATGTTGTAGAGAGGAGTAGTGCGTTCGATGTGGCGAATTTCTTCTGCGCCTTCTTGGGGCATCAGGACTCGGAAGCCCATAAGACGGAGAAACTTGTCCATTTCTTTAATGGCGGTGGTTTTGCCGGCGGAGGGGGAGCCGGTGAATTCAATGAAGAACGGGCGGGGCAGAAAGCTGTGATTGCGGCGGATGTCCGTTTTCAGGTAGTCCAGAATTTTGCGGGCCTTTTCTTCGTAGACGTTTTCATTTTTCATCCAGCCTCCTCTTTTCAATTTGCTGTTTTAAAGGATAATATAAAAACAATGGCAAAGGAAGTACGAACTAAAATAATTGGATTTGATATGGATGGGGTAATCATTGATAACACCGCCAATAAAATAAGAATCGCCAAAAAGTTTGGGATTGATCTGAAGCCGGAAGACACTCCGGCGGATTTTATCGAGAGCGTCGTACCCGAAGATATATTGAAGGAAATCCGGCCGCTTTTATACGATAATCCCGAAGTGGCTTTGAGTGCGGATTTAGTTCTGGGGGCGAAGGAGGGCTTGGGAAAAGTAAAAGCCTCGGGCGTGCCGTATTTTTTGATTTCCCGGCGGCGCAACGCAGAATTGGCAATCGGTCTTTTGAAAAAGCATGGAATCTGGCCGACTTATTTCAATGAAGGGAATGCTTTTTTTGTGCATAAGCCGGAAGAAAAGAATGAGCACGCCATTCGATTGGGAATAAACTTTTACGTTGATGATCAGCCGAGTGTTTTGGAAAAGCTAACTGCTGTTCCGGAAAAGTTTTTATTTGACCGATTCGGTAAATTTGGAGAGTTGCCCTTCGCGCATAAAAAAATTGCTTCTTGGGATGAATTACTCGTGCATTTTTTATGAGCCTCAATATAAATAAATCAATTTTTAAAGCTTATGATGTGCGCGGCCGCTACCCGGAAGAGATAAATGAGGCGGCGGTGAGTCGGATCGCGGAGGCCTTGGCCAATCAGTTTTCCGCCGGAAAGATAGTTCTGGGTCGCGATGCCCGGTTAAGTTCATCTTCTATATATGAGGCAATTCGGGAGGTTTTTCGAGGGCGTGGCTTTGATATTGAAGATGTCGGGACCTGCACTACCCCGATGTTTTACTTCCTGGCAAATGGATTGAAGGCTGCCGGAGGAGTAATGGTGACTGCTTCGCATGCGCCGAAAGAGTTTAACGGGCTGAAGGTTGTGAATGGGAAAGGGGAGGTTATAAGCGGTTCAGAAATATTAAAATGGATCCCGTTAGAAACCGCGCCCGCGCTTGCGCGCCCTGGAGGGGCTTTGGGGCGGGCTGTTTCTAACGGGATGGATTATTTAAAGCCTTACGTCGATTTTTTAAGTAGCAAGATTAAGTTGGCCAAGCCGATGAGTGTGGTTTTTGATTGCTCTAATGGGACCGCGGGAATGGTGATAGAAAAGTTAAAAGTTAAAGGTTTAAAGTCAGAAGTTATAAATCAAGAACCGGACGGGGATTTTCCGGCGCATGGGCCAAATCCTTTAGCCGAAGGCGCTTTACAAGAATTACAATCGGAAGTTTTGAAATCTAAAGCGGATTTGGGAGTTATTTTCGACGCGGATGGCGACAGGGCTTTTTTTGTTGATGATTTGGGACGGGAGGTGCCGGCGGATGCGGTTTTGTTTTTGCTTTCAGATAATTTCCCCGGTCCCGCCGTGGCGAATATTCTCGTGGGTTATCTCGCGAAGGAGCTTTTTGGTAAATCAAAAAAGGAACTTATTGAATCACGGGTTGGGCATTATTTTATAAAGAAAACAATGAAAGAAAAGAAAGCTAATTTTGGCGGAGAATTTTCCGGCCATTATTTTTTTCCGCTCGGAGAATCATATTTTGATTCAGGAGTTGTGGCGGCAGTTTATTTAATAAACGAAGTTTCGAAAATGAAGGCGAACGGCAAAAAACTTTCTGATTGGCTCGATGGTTTGCCCGTATTCCACCGTTCCGGAGAAATTAATTTTGAGGTAGCAGATAAGGAAAGGGCTATGGCGATGGTTGAGGGAAAATATAGTTCTGTCGCCGAGCGTGTTTCTAAATTGGACGGATTAAAAATGGAATTTGGTCCGCCAGTCGGCGGATGGTGGTTTGCGTTGCGTCCCTCAAACACGGAAAATCTTTTGCGTTTAGTGATGGAAGCGAAAAACGAAGAAGTTTTGCGGTCAAAACTTGCGGAGATTAAAGAGCTTCTATAGGATTTGATTAGCAACTTTATAGCGAGGAGGCGGAATGCAGATCCTATATGGCCACGCCGTAGTTAAAGGAGTCATCGACTATTTGCGGGCGTCTCCAAAGCGAAATAAGCAGCTTGCGATTATTGTTCCCGTGAATGATGACGCGGCTAGCGATGGATTTGTCGCGGAAGTTAATAACTTTGCTTCCAATTTGGCGATTTCTACCAGAACCCTTTTCAAGACGATTAATGCTACGACAGAAGAGTTGATTGCTGATTTGGATCGGTTATCAGCCGATAAGGACGTTGGCGGCGTGGTTTTGGTTTTGCCTTTGCCGAAGAATATTGATCGTGAAAAAGTTCTTTTGGCGATTCCGATCCGGAAGGACGTTGATGTGCTCAATCCCGGAAATAAGGTTAGTGAGCCACCGGCCGTTCGGACTGTTTCGGAGATTTGGAAAGAATTTAATGATGGCTATCATCCGCGAAATGGCCCACCAAAGAAGGTAGCAGTTGTCGGGCGCGGCTTGTTGATTGGGGCGCCCATCGCTAAGTATTTGCGTATGTGGGGGCATAGCGTTGAAGTTTATAACAGCAAAACCTCGCTGGATGGCTTGAGAGACGCAGACGTTGTGATTCTCGGCGCCGGAGTTCCCAAATTGGTTTCTCCTTCAATACTCAAAGCCGGGGCGCATGTAATCGATTTCGGCTATCCGGGAGATTTCGATTCAAAACATCCCGAAGCAGGAAAGGTCGGAATATATGTACCGGCCCGAGGCGGTACCGGGACGATCCTGACCGTTTCGATGTTCTACAACTTTTACCTTCTGAATAGCTGGTAGCGAATTGACAGGACCGTCAAGGTAGGTTATTATCTTGACGGTCTTTTTTTAAGGAGAAAGTGATGATTCGCTTGGTCACGGCAGTGCTGATGGCGCTCGTGGTGGTCTCGTGCGTCGGTTGCGGTGGCATGAATTGGAGCGTGACTCCATATGCCGGAGTTAGCGGCAATACGGATGATGAGTATTATCAGGGAATGGGCTGGCAAGCAGGAGTTTCCGTCACGCTTTATAGCGGGAGGTACCCGGCGCCTCCGGCAGTAATCCAGCCGGCTCCGGTCTATCGAAACGAGACCAAGGTGGAGAACAATGTTTCCAGCTCGTCCTCAAGTTCTTCGAGCTCGAATAGCTCGGCGACACAGAGTCAGACGCAAAATCAGGAGCAGTCGCAGAGCCAGTCCCAGAGCCAGAATCAGGATCAGAGTCAGTCTGGTGGTGGTGAGGGAGGCGATGATGATGACCACGGTCACGGCCATGACGATGAGCATGGTGGCCATGGTCATGATGACGACCATCCCGATTAGCCGGAAGCCCCGCAGTACGCGGGGCTTTTTTATTTGTGAATAATACTAGAAAAGAGTTGCCGGCAGGGATTCTTCTTGCCAGTTGAATTCGGCCTTCGATAATTCTTCTGTGTATTTTTTCGGGACCATTAGGTGTTTTTGTTTTTTTGCCAAGTCGTACAATTCTTTGGTGATTTTCACGTCGTTGAGGCAATAGCTGGCGAGCTCATCCATTTTTCCTTCTTTGTATAGCCGGATAGCCTCCAAGCCAGAGGAATGTGTTTTTCCGATTCCTAGGTTAGTTTTGGCCAGCATGTCCAGGCTGATCCGGTGGCCGAGAGCCAACTCGATCTCATCCAGCAGGTCCAGCCGGGGGAGGGCCATAATATTGAACTTGCAATGCTTGGCAAGCACCGGAAGATCGAAGCGGTTGATGCTAAATCCAATAATCAGTCCGGCTTTTTGAATCAAGACAGCGAGTTTGTCTAATTCATTTTCAAAAAAAGAAAGATATTTATCTTGGTTGTAGGAATAAACTCCTACAAAGGAGACCTCCAATTTATCGATATTACTTTGCCCGCCTACGTCGGCGAAGCTATTTTTAGTTTCGATATCTATGACCAATTTATCCATTTTATACGTGTTTATCCGCAACATTTGAAGCGGCGTAGCTCTCCGGTTTGGTTTTCGCTTCGAAATTGTGGGCGCGGATCATTCCAACTAATTCCTGGATCATTACTTTCGTAGCCCCATTTTGTCCGATATCAACGTGGATCTCGAAATCAAACTTTGGCGCGTCTTTAAAAGCCGCCAAGGATTCCGAGAACTGATTCGCGGAATCAAGCGAGATAAGCACCTCTCTGGTGATGCGGTCGCGAAGAGAATGAAATTTTATCGGCTCTCCGCTTCGAGTCCAAAAATAACGGGCGCCTTTGCCGATGCGGTGCACTACGATAGCAGTAACGAAGTCGGCTTTTTGTTCGATGTTGGCTTGAGAGTCCGTGCCAATCGTTACCCGGTATTCGGAGAGCCGATCATCTTTCATAAAATCAATAATTTGCTGAACCACTTGTTCAGCCGTAATTGAAAATGGGAGACTGCTATTGAAGTATTTACTCATTGGTTATAAAATACCCTTTCTTGCCTGTTTTGGCAAGTATAATATGAAGATGAAAGAAGTTTATCTTGATTATGCGGCCTCTACTCCCGTAGATCCCAGAGTTGAGGAGGCAATGAAGCCATATTTAGGGGGAGTTTTTGGTAACCCTCATTCTATGCATCGCTTTGGTCAGAAGGCTTCTCGGGCGGTTTTCGAGTCGCGTAAGGCCATTGCCGAATCTATCGGAGCTCATTACGAAGACATTATCTTTACCGGATCGGCTACCGAAGCAAATAATTTGGCAATTCGCGGGTTAGTGAGCGGAGTATTGGCATCTCGTAAATTTTCTAAGCCAAGAATTATTACTCTAGCAATTGAGCACGAGTCGATTTTGAGTACCTGCCAAGCCTTGTCGCTGAATGTAGAGACGATTTTTATTCCAGTCGACAAAAATGGCTTTGTGAATTTGAAAAAGTTCAAAGAGGCGTTGAACGATCAGACGGTCTTAGTTTCGATAATGCACGCTAATAACGAAGTTGGGACAATCCAGCCGATTGCCGCCATAGCGGCAGAAATTAGAAATTGGAAATTGGAAATTAAGAGCGACTTGTTCCCTATTTTCCATACTGACGCCGCGCAGTCTTTCCAATATCTAGACTGTCAGGTAGAAAATTTGGGAGTGGATTTGATGACCTTGTCGGCTCATAAGATTTACGGCCCTAAAGGAATTGGGCTATTGTATGCTGGAAAAAATGCCCGCGAGATAATGAAGCCGGTAATTACAGGAGCCGGCCAGGAAGGAGGTTTGCGTTCCGGCACGGACAACGTTCCGTATATAGTGGCCTTTGCGAAAGCCGTGGAGATTGCCGATAAGTTGCGGGAAAAAGAATCAAGGCGAATCGGAGAATTAAGGGATTATTTTTGGGTGAAGCTGGAAAAAGCGCTTGGCTTGAAGAAGGTGGTATTAAACGGAGTAATGCGAGACCGATTGCCTAATAATTTAAATCTTTATTTTCTAAAGCAAAAAGCTCACGATTTGTTAATTAAGTTGGATTTATTGGGTATTGCGGTTTCGCCGGGAGCGGCCTGTTCGGCGAGAGTTGCTAAAGCGTCTTATGTTTTGGAGGAGCTGGGCTTTTCGGAGGCGCGCGCTTCTGGAAGCTTGCGGTTCAGCCTCGGAAGACAGACCAGCAAGGATGACATTGATTACGTAATTTCTGCTACGTGTACCAGCCTTATAAAAACTAAGCGGGATGGTATAATTAAAGTATTGGATAGGTAGCAGTTCTTGAAAATTAGTATTTTTATTGATATAATCCGTTAAAATCAAAATGCCTTCTTTTAATAGATTCACTATCCGAGCCCAAGAGGCTCTCCAAAATGCTCAAGAGTTAGCCGCTAAGAGAAGTCACGGCGAATTCCGCGTTTTGCATCTTTTGCATACTCTCTTGCAAGACGAGCAAACTCTCGTCAGGCCAATGCTGATTAAGGCAGGTTTGAATGTGGAAAACTTTTTGCGTTCAGTGGAGGCGGAAATGAAGAAAATGCCAAAGATTTTCACCGCTTCCAATGTCGGTCAGCTCTATCTTTCTCCGGAATTAATGCAGGTCTTGGAGCGGGCCGGAAAGATCGCTATTTCTCAAAAAGATGAATATATCTCCTGCGAGCATTTGCTTTTGGGTATTTTTGATTCTTCTTCTTCGGCGCAAAAAATGCTTGAGAAATTCGGTTTGAAAAGGGATTTGGCTTTCCGTGCGCTTGCGCAGCTACGTGGCTCTACTCGTATTACCGATGAAACGCCGGAAAGTAAGTTCCAAGTTTTGGAAAAATACGCAGTTAATCTCACTGATCGGGCTCGAGATGGTAAGTTGGATCCGGTAATTGGCCGACAGGAAGAGTTGCGCCGTTTAATTCAAGTTTTGAGTCGGAGAACCAAGAATAATCCCGTGTTAATAGGAGAGTCGGGTGTGGGTAAGACCGCAATCGTTGAGGGATTAGCCCAGAGGATTGTTTCCGGTGATGTGCCGGAGACTCTGAAGGATAAGGAGATTATTATGTTGGATTTGGGTTCATTAATCGCCGGAACTAAGTTCCGTGGTGAGTTTGAAGATCGTTTGAAGGCCTTCGTGAAGGAAATCCAGAACTCTGCCGGCCGGTTAATCCTGTTTATTGATGAGATACACATGATAGTAGGAGCCGGCGCCGCAGAAGGGGCAATTGATGCTTCTAATCTTCTCAAGCCACCGCTCGCCCGTGGTGAGTTGCATGCAATCGGCGCCACTACTATTCGGGAATATCAGCGTCATATTGAAAAAGACCCGGCTTTAGAGCGCCGGTTTCAGCCGATTATGGTTGAAGAGCCGAACACGGAAGATGCGGTTTCTATTTTGCGTGGCTTAAAAGAAAAATATGAGATGCATCATGGGTTGCAGATTAGCGACGAGGCTATTAGAGCGGCTGTGAATCTTTCTGCTCGATATATCACAGATCGCTTTTTGCCCGACAAAGCGGTGGATTTGATTGACGAAGCCGCTGCGGCGCGACGTCTGGAAACCGAAAGTCTGCCGATTGAATTGGATAAGATTCGTAGAGAGATTACCCGCCGAGAAATTGAGCGTTCAGCGCTTTCTCAAGAGAGTTCGGTTAAAAATAAGAGTCGGATGAAGACTATCGACGGTGAGGTGGGTAAGTTGAAGGAAAAGAACGATGATCTATCGGCCTCTTGGCATGCGGAAAAAATTACTTTTGAAAATTTACATAATCTAAGGAAAAAAATTGAAGATTTGAAACGACAGGCTGAATTAGCCGAGCGAGAGGGCGATTTGGAGGGAGTTGCGCAAATTGTTTATGGAAGCTTGCCGCAGGCCGAGAAAGATTATAAGAGCTTCACGAAAAAACACGCTAAATCGTCCGGATTCATCAAAGAGAAGGTGGATGCCGAAGATATTGCTGCGGTGGTGGCTCGGTGGACGGGCATTCCGGTGAGTCGGATGTTGGAATCTGAGGCAAAAAAATTGATAAGAATTGAAGAGGCTTTACAGGGTCGGGTTATCGGGCAGGGAGCTGCCGTTAAGGCCGTGGCTAGCTCCTTGCGGCGTGCCCGCGCAGGGCTTTCCGATGAAAATCGCCCTCTCGGCTCATTTATGTTCTTGGGGCCGACCGGAGTCGGAAAAACTGAACTCGCTAAAGCCCTAGCGGAGTTTATGTTTAACGATGAAAAGTCCCTAATTCGCATAGATATGTCTGAATATATGGAGAAACATTCGGTTGCGCGTTTAATCGGATCGCCGCCGGGATATGTTGGTTTCGAGGATGGCGGGCAGCTGACTGAATTAGTGCGGCATCGGCCATATAGTCTGATTTTGTTTGATGAGATAGAAAAAGCGCATCCGGAGGTGTTTAATATTCTGCTACAAATTTTGGATAACGGACGGTTAACGGACAGCAAGGGCCGAGTAATTAACTTTAAAAATTCCATTATTTTACTTACCTCCAACGTGGGCAGTCATTACTTCAAGGCAATGTCGAACATAGGGTTTTCTTCTTCTGGAGACTCCGCTCACGAGTCTCAAGAGGAGGGATTACGCTCTAAAGTCAGCGAATCTTTAAAGCGGACTTTTAAACCGGAATTTCTGAATCGTTTAGATGAAACAATTATTTTTAATACCTTAACAAAAAAAGAGATTGAGCAGATTGTTGATTTGCAGATTGATCAGGTGAAAGAAAGGCTAAAAGAGCGCAGTATCATCATTAATGTAGACGTGGCTGCTAAAAAGTATATAGTTGAGAACGGATTTGACCCGGAATACGGAGCTAGGCCGATTAGACGGTTAATACAAAAAACTATTCTCGATAAGCTTGCCGACAAGATAATCGGCGGGGAAATTAAAGATGGTGACAAAGTTAAAATCGGTTTTTCTAAGTCCTCAATCAGCGTTAGCGTTTAAGGCGGCTGTTTTCGCCGGTTTTTTTGCTTTGGCAAAACTAGGCGATTTCAGCCTATTTTCGTTATCTGTATTTTTTGTGGCTGCCTGGGTTTTATACACCCGACCATTTTTTAGGACGTTTGAGATGGCCGGAACTTTTGTTGTGTTATTGGCTAGCTCAATTGTATTTAGCCACACATTTACTGATTCGATTGATTTCCTGTTCGCAATTGTATATTTCTCGGCGCTCTTCTATATACTGGTGGGAATTAAGGATTTAGTCCTGATTAACAGAGATGGTTGGAGGGTATTTTTGAACTTCGCTTTGGCCTATCCGGCCTTTCTTATGTACTTTTACTACAATCAAGGTCATTTTTGGTGGAAATTGCCCTTATTGTTCGCAGTCCTCTTGTTTTTATCCAAGGATTTTCTCAAGAAGAGGATTGTCTTCTGGTTGGTCGCATTTTTAGGTTCACAAATTGCCTGGGCTGCCGATTTTTTACCAATCGGCTTCGTTAGCTCTGCTAATTTAGCGATTCTCTTCTATGCTACGGCCGTGTCCTATTGCGACCAGTATTTACGGGAAGGCCTGACTAAAAGACACATTCTTGCGTCTTTTAGTATTTTTCTTGTTCTTTTAGTCGCTATTTTCGCCTTCTCCTCCTGGGGATTTTAGGTATTCCCTGAACTCGGGCCCGAAGTCCTTATGCTTCAAGCCAAAATATACCTGCGCTTTTAAAATCCCGATTTTGGATCCCGCATCAAACCTTTTACCAGGGAACTCCCAGGCATAAATTGAGCCTCCTTTAGACACATAGCTTCTTAGCGCGTCTGCTAGGGGGATTTCTTTGCCCGTGTATGGGTATAATTTTTCTAATTCTTCGAAAATCTCCGGAGTTAAAAGGTATCTGCCGATAATTGCCAGATTTGACGGCGCCTGGCCTTGGGCGGGTTTTTCCACAATATCCTCGATTAGTCGTAGGTCCTCATACTGCCCATCGGGCGCCACCTTAACCATGCCGTAGCTGGAGGCCAGCTCCGGAGGGACCGATTCTACCACTACTATCGGGGCATTAGCCTTTTTGAACTGGTCTACTAAGTTCTTTAGAGGCGGAATTTTGTCAGCCAGCAGGTCGTCGCCGAAACAAACCAAAAAGGGCTCATTTTTTATGAATTGGCGAGCCAGATATACCGCGTCGCCGTTTCCGGCCAGTTTTTCTTGTATAACGAAATCAAATTTTATTCCCAGCGTTTTCCAGCTGGGATCTTTTTCCAAATGGGTGATGTATTTTTTGAACTCCGGTTGATTTGGCCCGGTCACCAAAATAATATGATTGATTCCGGCGGCTACGATTTCGTCTATGACATAGTGAATAATCGGTCGGTCTACAATCCCAATCATTCCCTTTGGTTGATGTAGAGTCAGGGGCATTACTCGGGTCCCTAATCCGGCAACCGGCAAGATGGCTTTTTTGACTTCCATATTTGGGAAGTATAGAATAATTTCTAATGTTTGTTAATCAAAAATCTACCGAAATCTGTTATGCCTTATTGCGGGTGGCGGCGCAGATTCGTCGTCAGCAACTAAAGCAGAACCTTGAGAAGTTGGCTTTCAGGTTTCTGGAAGCCGCCACCTCGGAGGATTTTGACTTGGCGTTGAAAACATCATCTTCTATTGATGCGATGCTGAAGATTGGTCAATCTCTCTATGAAATCGAACCGGTTAACTCTAAGGTTATTTCTGGCGAGCTTGAAGCGGTTAACGCGGCAATGCGGCAATCATTGGGCATAGATGGATTGCCGAATCTAGACAGGATTTTTGAAAAGGCGAATAATGCGGCAAGCTATTCGGCAAAAACTTTTGCCGATATACGGCCATCTGCCGGATTGCCGGATTCTTTGCCTGTTTCTGAAAATAATAACGGCAATAGCAATGGATTCTCGGCAACAATCCGGCAATCGGCAATTTTGGATAAGATTCGGCAATCCGGCAACAACCAGGCAGCACTTAAAGATATCATTGCCGCATTCCCGGAAATCAGTGAGCGGACTATGAGATATGACCTCCAAAAGCTATGTCTCCAAGGCTTAATAGAGCGTGTCGGTAGTGGTGGTCCGGGTAGCTACTATTCGGTCAAAAATGGGGCGTAATAAAACGAAAATAGCCTCGTTATATCTAGGTAATGACTTTGTGTGAGGCTGGGTCATTTACGAAGGCTTTTAATGTTTAAATATTTCAATATTTAAATGTTGTAGCCCTTACCAGCCCTCCCACATCGGGAGAGTTTTTTTATTCCTCACAAGTAAAAAACTCCCAGTAATTACTTAAGACCTATAGGTCCTATAAGACTTATAAGTCCTATGTCAGCTTGAAACAAAGAAAAGATTGATTTTCGGTCCGTGGTCGATTCTTGCGCGCACTAGCGCGTCGGAAGGAACAGGAAACGATCTTTTAGTCAGTAATAAAAACAATTAAGTTAAAGGTAAAATAAATTAAACATGGGAAATATAACAAAGAAATTTGCTTCGATTGCCATTTCGGTGGCGACCGTCGCATCACTTTCGGGCTTCTCAATGTTGGTACCTGTCGCTCACGCGCAGACCAGCTTGCAAGCTCAAATCGATGCTTTGTTAGCTCAGATTGCTGCGCTACAATCCCAGTTAGCTAGTTCGAGCCCTGTTAGCACCGCCCTCTGCTCTTTCACCCGAGACCTCACCTTGGGAGTAAGAGGAGATGATGTAATGTGCTTACAGAAATACTTGAATAGCACTGGACATAAAGTATCAACCAGTGGACCAGGTTCCATTGGAAACGAAACATCCTACTTCGGTGCATTGACCGCTTCGGCTGTTGCCAAATGGCAGGCCGCTAACGGCGTTGCTCCGGCTGCTGGATATTTTGGACGCATCTCTCGAGCTAAATATGCATCATTGGCTGTCGTGGCCCCAGCTCCGGCCCCGGCTCCAGTTCCTGGCACTCCGGCCCCAGTTCCTTCTGGTTCTGGATTGACAGTCACATTAGCTTCCGATCAACCGTCCAACGGCTTATTCGGCGAATCATTTGCTAGCCGCCCATTCACGAAACTCACGTTGCGTGCTTCGGCTGATGGCGATGTAACCGTTAAAGCTATGGTTGTTGAAAGGACTGGTCAGGGTAGTGATGCCGCCTTCTCTGGCGTTATCGCTACTGATGAATCAGGTCTCCGTCTTGGTCCGTCCAAAACTTTTGGTTCTGACCACAGACTACGCTTGACCGAGAAAGTTGTTGTTAAAGCGGGTCAAACCAGGACCATCGTCTTGGCTGGTGATTCCGATAGCGATCAAAATGACTACAATGGTCAATTGGTTAGCTTGAGCTTAGTCGGTGTAGAAACCGAAGGAGCTACCGCCGTTAACGCTTCATTCCCGATGACTGGCGCGACTCACACAGTAAATAGCACGTTGGCGATCGGTAGCATGACTATCGCTCGCGGCGCTTTCGATCCAGGCTCCGGCTTGACGAAAGAAATCGGAACCGTGGGATATACCTTCTCCGGTTTGCGGTTGAATGCCGGCACTAACGAAGATGTTTTGGTAAAAGCAATTCAGTGGAACCAATCCGGTTCGGCTGGTTTGGCTGATTTGACCAACGTCAAAGTTGTGCTTGACGGTACTACTTATGACGTCACCAGCACCGATGGCAAAGACTATGTTGCCAAATTCGGAGCCGGTTTGAAGATTGAAAAAGGTTTGAGCAAGGAAGTTTACATTAAAGGCGATGTTGCTGGCGGTTCCGCCCGTACCGTTGACTTTGACCTCTTCCGCTACTCTGACATTCAAGTTGTCGGCTTAACCTATGGCTACGCTTTGTTGCCATCGGGTACAGAAATCGCAGCTGATAACGATGATGACGGCGAAATACAAGACGCCGAGCCTCGTTTTGACGCTTATCAGGTTCACATTGGCGCAGGCAGTATCAGCGCTCAAAACGCGCCGACTGTCGGATCCCAGAACGTTGCCGTCAACCTTTCCAACCAGCCTTTGGGTGGTTTGTTGATAGACGTTAAGGGTGAAGATGTCACTGTCGCTGCGATGAACTTTGACTTGAGCATCATTGAGTCAACGTCTCAAACCGATGTTGATACCAATGACATCACCAATATCACTTTGGTTGATGAAAACGGAAAGGTAGTTGCGGGTCCGGTTGACGCTGTGGCTGGTGGCAATAATGCTATCCGCTTCTCCGACACCGTTACCTTCAAGCCTGGCCGTATGGTTTATACCTTGAAAGGTAAAGTCGGAACCGATGTTGGAACCAACGATACAATCGCTGCTTCCACCACTCCAAACTCTGATTGGACCACTGTTCGTGGTGTAACCTCCGCGGTAACCATCACCCCAACCCCATCGAGCGCTGTTACTATGAGCACGATGACGGTGAAGGCTGCTTCTTTGAGCATTACTTTGTCGTCCGATACCCAGCAGGGCGTTGCTAGCTCTACCGCGCAAACCGTGGTTTCCGGCACCTCTGGATATACGTTCACACAGTATGTGTTAGATGCTAGCGGTTCTGGTGAAGATCTTCGCATTAATGCTATGCAGTTGTTGTTAACCTTCAGCTCGGCTAACGCCGCTGATGATTTGACCAATTGCCAATTATTCGATGGCGCTACCGCGTTAAACACCGGAGGCAACATCGTCAATCCGAGCAACAGCGATTCTACCGGTGCAGCTAAGACCTTCAGCTTTGACTCGAGCTTAATCGTTGCAAAAGGCACCGTTAAGACCTTGTCTATGAAGTGCAACTTAGTTTCCGGCGCTGCCTCTGGACATTATTGGAATTGGGGTATTGCTGATGCAGATGCTTCCATCAACTCCACCGGTATGACCTCAGGTCAAACCGTTGACGGTTCGGATGCAATCACCGCTGATAACGGCCGCATCGTAATTGCCGCGACTTCCGGAACATTGTCTTTGGTATTGGATGCTTCGAGCCCGTCTCTAAAATGGGCCCAATCCGGTTCCACTGATAACATCTTGGCAGTCTTCCGCTTGAACGCTACCAATGAATCGGTTCGCGTAGACACTCTTGGCTTGCAGTTAGCTACTTCTACCAATTCTTCTGCTGTAAACGGTTCCAGCACTCCGAGCGACTTAACTAAAGTCACTTTGTGGGTTGGCGCCTTGAAAGTTGGTGAAGTTGTCTTCACTGCCAGCGATTATGCTACCGCCACCCTTTCCGGAGTAACTGTTCCGAAAGATGGTCAGGTGCTGATTACCGCTAAAGGCGATATCGGCAACATCGGCACTGGTTTGTCGGCTCGTCCGGGCCACTTGGTCAACGTCAATTATGACGCTTCCAATAGCTCCGATGAATCAAACCTTGGTGCAATTGGTGTAGGTCTTTCTTCCGGCACTACTATTAGCGCTGGTGGATCTGACACTGGTTCCAATGGCGCTAGAATCGCTCGGGCTATCCCGACGGTGTCTAAAGAAGCCTTGGCTTCTAACACGTTCTCCAATTCCTCCAATCAGGCACTGTACCGATTTAAGGTTACAGCTCCGTCTGGTGGTAATGGTGTGAGCTTGTACAAGATGACCTTTGCGATTGCTACTAGCACCCTTAGCTCTCAAGAGACTGATGGTCAAAAAGTAGCTTCGACTTATAGGGTGACCAACTTCGATCTGTATTGCTATGAGAATGCAGCTTTCTCGGTTGCTTCTTGCAATACGTTTGATAACTCTGGTCTCTTGAACCAGGGAGGTTTGGCCAATGCTTCGCACGACAAGTTGGGTCTTAACAACACCAATGAAGGTGCATATAGCTCCTCTTCCCCGAGCGTTAGCGTTCGCTTCAACCCGACTGACACTACACAGGGTTCTACTGCTGAAGCTATTAGATTGGCTGCTGGTGAAACCAAATACTTCGTCTTACAGGCGGACGTAACTGGTGGAACCAACACCCCGTCTATCACTGTTAGAATGGATGGCGATGCAACTTTCGCTTCGCTGAACGATTCTACTGACTTCGGCGCGGATGCAACTGGTGAAGATAAAGACTTCACCAATGGTCACGACAACTGGTCCACGGGTCGTTATGTCTTCGCAACCACGGCTTCTATTGTGGATGCGTGGGATAATGATGACTTCATCTGGTCCGGTAACTCTACCAACACCTCGCAGGGCATTTCGTCTTACGATTGGTTCAACGGATTCTTAGTTCCGGGCCTGTCTAACTCCGACAACGGCGCCACCGAAGTGTTAACTCTCTAACGGGACTTGAGACCCGCTTAGTGAATCAAAACCCCCCGCAAGGGGGGTTTTGATTTGGGGAAGAAGGGTTGGAAATTAGATTAAAATCTGTTAGAATTCCAGTAATCTAAGATCATGAAGAAAATCTTATTAACTTTAGGAGGACTAGTTGTAATCGGTGCGTCTACCGCCGTTTTTTATTCTAATTATTACAAACCGAAAGGCGATGTGGTTACTCCGACGCAAGGTCAGAGCGATGACGGCATCGTTCTAGCAACCAGCTCTCCAGAAAAGCCGGCCGAGAAGCCGATTGTTATTGATAGTACTCCGAAGTACAAAGGGCAGGATTTAAATTTTTTGGCTTCCCCAAAAGAGCTTTCCGGTTATCCGAAAGAATTCGTGGAGGCGCAGCAAAAGAAATTACTCGGAATTATTAAGTTGGTGAATGAAAACCCTAAAGATGAGACTAACTGGATAGACGTCGGGTTGGTGAAAAAAGTTTTTAATAATTATATCGGCGCTCGTGATGTTTGGGAATATGCCAAACTGCTAAATCCGAATGCCTCAATGTCTTACAGTAATCTTGGCAAGCTTTATTCGGGATATTTATCAGATAATAAAAAAGCGGAAGAAAATTTTTTGGCCGCCTTGAAACTAGACCCCGGAATAAGCGATGGCTATCTCGCTTTAGCCGAGTTTTACCGTGATTTTTATAAGGAAAAATTTGACCAAGTGGATGACGTTTTGCTCGCAGGAATTAAGGTTGTGCCATTGGATCTCAATTTGCATCTCCAGCTGGCCTTTTACTATAAAAACATCGGAGATAAAGAAAATGCGATAAAGTATTTTGAGAAGTTTTTGAAGCTTCCTGACCTGACCGGAGCTCAACAAAAAGCCATTGAAGAAGAAGTGGTTGCTCTTAAGAGTTAAGATAGATCTTTTCTGTAGCGGCCACCATCAACTCTAAGTTTAGAGATTCTTTCAGGAAGGTATTCCCCTTTTGCGCTAATTGCTCCGCCACCTCTTTATTGTTGATTAGGTGCTCGATGGCTCGGGCCAATTCGCCTGGCATATTGGGTTGCATCACCAGGCCGCGATCTGTGGCTATCTCGGTCATACCGCCTACTCGCGTGGTGATTACCGGCAGTCCGGCGGCCATAGCCTCAAGGAGGGTGTAGGGCAGACCTTCTTTGATTGACGACAGTAGGAAGATATCGAAGGCTTTCATATATGGCGCGGCCGGAGCAACGCCATTGACGATGTAGAATTTATTTTCCAGGCCCAGTTTTTTTATTCTGGAGAGCAAGCGGTCTTTCAGTGGCCCGTCGCCGATTATAAAAAATTGTACATTTTCGTTTTTTACTAAAGCAGCGGCATCAACGAAGTCGCGGTAGCTTTTTTCTATGACTAGCCGGCCGATTGAGCCGACCCAAATTGAGTTTGTGAGTTGATGAGTTGATAGGTTTAATCCGGCCAGAGTTGTCAGCGCCTTGCGGGAGGTTTTTTTATCAAAAAATTTAAGGTTTTCCCAGTCCAAGCCATTATAAATGGTCACCAGTTTATTTAATGGAGCAATCTTATTTTGGATCGCCAAGCTTCTGTCATATTCGGATACGTTGATTATGACATCCTGATACCGGGCGGCCATTCTATGTATTAAAGTGAAAAGCTTTCTTTTTAAGTACCCCAAGGAGTTATCCGGATTAAAAACCCATCCATGAGCGGTAAATACTACTTTGGGGACGCCGCTTAGTTTGGCGGCGATTGCTCCCACCACGCCGGCCTTTGAGCTGTTGAGGTGTACTACATCCGGCTTTTCTTTTTTGAAGAAAAAGAACAATTCCGCAATTGCCAGCCAGTCATTGATGAATAAAAGGTGCGGCCAAAAAGAATTGGAGAGGAAGAAAATCCCCTTTTTCCCTCCGGTAACTACCCTCACCTCAAATTTATCTTTATTTAAGTTGTCGGCGAGATCTTGGACGTATTTTTGCGCTCCGCCAACGTCTTCTTTGGTGATTAAATATAATACTTTCGTTCTCATATTCACTCTTTAATTTTACCAATTTATAAGATAATATAAGACCAATGTCAAAGCCCTGCGTTGCCGTCTTCAGTTTAGCTTACCACCCTTTTGTGGGGGGCGCGGAAATAGCAGTCAAGGAGATTATTTCCCGTAACCCTGCCAGTGACTTTGTGATTCTCACAAAGAAGTTTGATCGAGCTTGGCCGTCGGCGGAGTCCTCCGATAATTGCTCTATTTTGCGTCTTGGGCGGGGCGAAATTTCACCCCGCAGTTATTATGGCGGATTTTTCGGTAAGATTTTTTATATTTTCCAAGCGGTTCGAGTTGCCGAAAAGATTCACCGCTCCCAGCCATTTTCGGCTATTTGGGGAATGATGGCTTCCTATGCCGGCATTGCCGCTTTAATATTTAAGTTGCGACACCCAAGCGTGCCCTTTTTGCTTACTTTGCAGGAAGGCGACTCCGAAGCGCATATTTTGAGAAAAGTAGGAATTTTTTATCCATTTTGGAGAAAGATATTTAAAAAGGCGGATAGCATACAAGTTATAAGTAGGTATTTGGCGAATTTTGCTAGGCGCCACGGAGCTATTTGCCCGATTGAGGTGATCCCGAACGGAGTGGATTTGTCTGATTATGGGACCGATAGGACTTATGAGTCTTATAAGACCAATACATCTAATGAGCCTTATGTGATCATCACCACTTCCCGATTAGTTCATAAGAACGGAGTAGATATTTTGATTGCTTCGTTGCCGTTGCTACATACTACTAACTACAAGCTACTAATTTTAGGCGACGGCCCGGATAAAGAAAAATTAAAGGACCTGGCCATTCAGTTGGGTGTTTCCGATAAGATAGAGTTCCTTGGCCACGTCGAACCCGATCTCATTCCTTCCTACTTGCTACAAGCTACTATCTTCGTCCGCGCCTCTCGCTCGGAGGGCTTGGGAAACTCATTTCTTGAGGCGATGGCCGCCGGGTTGCCTGTAATTGGAACTCCGGTCGGCGGCATCCCGGATTTTTTGAAGGATGGAGAAACGGGCATTTTCTGCCGAGTGGACGATCCGAAGGATTTAGCGAGAAAGATCAACCTCTTGATAGAGAATAAGGATTTATACAAAAAGATTTCGGAGTCGGGGCGGGTTTTGGTCGCCAAAAATTATTCTTGGGATGAAATATCTTCAAAAATGAGCTTAATTTTCCAATCCCTTAATACTAAATACTTGCTACTTACTACTCGTTTGTTGATTGCGACTGGAATATACCCCCCGGACATCGGAGGGCCGGCGACCTATACGGTGCTTATGGAGAAAGAGCTGCCAAAGCGTGGCTTTGCAGTGGATCATTTGGCCTTCACGGATTATCGGAAGAAGCCCAAGGTAATTCGCCATTTCCTATATTTATGGGATTGCTGGAGGAAGGCGAAAAATTTTGATGCGATTTACGCGCAAGATCCGGTAAGTGTTGGCTTGCCTGCGTTAATCGCCGCCCGACTTCGCGGCAAAAAGTTTTTCATCCGCGTCGCCGGAGATTATGCTTGGGAGCAATCGGCCCAGCGTTTTGGCGTAAAAGAGACGATAGACGAGTTCCAAAATAAGAAATATGGCTTCCGGGTCGGAGTGTTGCGGGCAATCCAGCGCTTTGTTGTTGGTCGCGCTGATTTAGTTATTACGCCGAGCAATTATTTCAGGAAACTTGTCGGCGGCTGGATAAAAAATCCGGAGAAAGTAAAAACTATCTATAACGGAATTGAGCTAGAAAGAATTCAGAAAACAAATCTACAAAACTCGAACGCCAAACTTATTGCTTCCACCGGACGCCTAGTCCCCTGGAAGGGCTTTGATGTATTAATAGAATTGATGAAAGAAGAGGATCTAAAAGATTGGTCCCTTCGAATATACGGCGATGGCCCGGACAAACAAAAACTGCAGAATCTGATATCCAAAAATGATCTTCAAGACAGAGTTTTATTAGTAGGGGCGCAGGATAGAAAAACTTTACTTAGCGATGCCGAAGCCGCCTCAATATTTGTGTTGAATACCACTTTCGAGAGTTTTTCTTTTCAGGTCGTTGAAGAGATGTATCGAGGTGTTCCCGTTGTTACTACCAATATTGGCAGCCTGCCTGAATTGATTGAAAACAATAAAGAGGGCATATTGGTTGAGCCAAACAATAAGGGTCAGATATTGGATGCTATAAAGAAAATTTCCCAAGATGAAGCTTTTCGGGAATTGATTGTTAAAAATGCCCAGGAGAAAGCCCAACAATTTTCTATAACCAGAACTGTCGATAATCTAGTAAAATTAATAAGCAATTAAATATGGATGTACAAGTAAATAAAACTCATTACTTCCGCAAAAAATACGACGACCTTGATCGGTTTATTTCCTATTTCTATCAGGTCGATCTATCGCAGGAAGCGATCAGTAAAGAAGCGAAGGTTTTGGAGATTGGAAAAGGAAACGGGTTTTATTCTGACTATATGAAAAAACTCGGGTATCAGGTTTCGACCTGTGATTTTGATAAGGATCTTAGCCCAGATGTGGTGGCCGATATCCGCAAACTTCCTTTCCCGGATAACAGTTTTGATCTGGTGACGGCGTTTGAGGTTCTTGAGCATCTTCCTTTTGAGGACGTTGAGGTCGCATTAGCTGAATTAAAAAGAGTTTCCAGCGGCAAGGTTCTTATTTCTGTTCCATATAAATCTACTTATTTTGAGATGGTTTTAAAGTTTCCCTTTGTTCGCACGATTCTTCGCCGGATGTTTTTGGATATACACTTCCGGATTCCGCTGGTTTTCGGCGGCATCAAGGTTTCCGGCCAGCATTATTGGGAAGTAGATTTGTTTAAAACCCCTTTGCGAAAAGTTCGGAAGGTAATCCGGAAATTCTTTGCGATTGAGAAAGAGGTCAGCCCGGTGCTGGATCATTATCACCGATTCTTCGTTCTGAAAAAATAATGAAGGTTTTACTACTATCAACCGATAGTCAGATATTCAACGAAGCGAGCCAAGTGCGCGCTCGAATTTTAGAATACGGGAAATTGTTTGAGGAGTTGCATGTCATCGTTTACACAAAACCAGGGTATAAAGAAAAAATAATCGGCAATGTTCATCTCTGGCCAACGAATAATAAATTCCGGGTGGGATACCAAAGAGCCGTGTTCGGCTATGTTCGCAAAAATTGCAAAAAGGGCAGTGATTGGACCGTTTCGTCGCAGGACCCTTTTGAGGCGGGTTGGGTGGGATATAAGTTAAAATCTTTTTTAGGGGCCCATTTCCAGATCCAGATTCATACGGATTTTTTAAGCCCATTTTTTGCCAAGGAGTCCTGGAGGCATCGTACCCGGGTTTTATTGGCGAAGTGGCTGGTTAAAAAGGCAGACCGAATCCGGGTAGTTTCAGAACGTATTAAAAAATCTTTAATTGCCTTGGACGCCGATTTAGAAAGGAAAATTGTAGTCCTGCCTATTTTTGTGGACAGGGAAGTTTTTCATTTAGCTATCTCCGAGAGCCGAGAAATAAATGTCGTTGGTCCGGATGACGTCTTGGTGCTGACCGTGGCGCGGAAAGGCCCGGAAAAGAATATAGATTTAGCAAATAGTATAATTGGGGAGCTAAAGAGCAGAGGCAACAAAGTGAAGTGGCTTCATATTGGATATAAAGCCAGCGACAAGGAGCCTGAGTGGCTCGTTCAATTTATAGAAAATCCGAAATCCATAGCTTCCTTCTATAAAATGGCCGACCTGTTTTTATTGACCTCAAATTACGAAGGGTACGGAATGGCCGCCGTTGAAGCAGCGGCTGCGGGCGTACCGGTAGTAATGACTGATGTTGGCGTAGCTTTGGGCGCAACATTTCCCGTTGGCGACAAAGAAAGAGCGGTCGCGATAATTGAGGAATTAATTCAGAGCCCGGAGAAGCGACGGCAATTAGTGGAAAAACAAAACGAATTTTTCAAGAATTGGCCGACCAAGGAGCAATACTTGGAGCAATTTAAAAAAAGTCTAACTTTTTAAACATGCGCCTATTATTTATTACTCAAAAAGTTGATAAGAACGATGACGTGCTTGGCGTCTATCACCGTTGGATAGAGAAGCTTGCCGCAAAAACCGAAAAAATAAATGTTATCTGTTTGTATAAAGGAAAAGTGGAGATGCCCGGCAATGTAGTGGTCCATTCTCTGGGCAAAGAGCTGACGGGGCATAATCGTTTCCGATATCTTGGGAACTTTTTCCGGTTAGTTTGGAAATTGCGTTCGGAGTATGATGTTGTCTTTGTCCACATGAACCCGGAGTATGTGATTCTGGCGGGGTGGCTCTGGCGGATGTTGGGCAAGCGCGTGGTTCTTTGGTATGCCCACTATTTATCCAACTTGAAATTGCGGATTGCCGCCATATTCCCGAATATTATCGTCACCTCTACTCGTCGAGCCTTTCCTTATGCCAGTAAAAAATTAATAGTGTTGCAGCAGGGCATAGATACGGGAAATTTTTCTTCGCTTCCTCGGCCCGTGTCCTCCGAAGGAGGATCCGCCTCCGGCGGAAAGGACGCCGCAGTTGTTAAGTTTTTGTTTTTGGGTCGGATCGCTCCGGTAAAGAAGCTGGAGGTATTGGTCCGCGCGATACAGTTGGCTTCCCAGAGAATTAACGCGCGATTGTCGGTGGTGGGATCGCCGACGGCCGGCAAGCCGGTGGAGGCGGAATATTTAAGGGAGGTTCAGAAATTAGTTTCCGGGTTGGGCCTGTCGGGCCGGATAGGTTTTGAAAAGCCGGTTGCTAATATTCTCACTCCGGAGATTTATCGGAAGCATGATATTTTCGTGAACCTGACCGTGACCGGAAGCTTTGATAAAAGCACTCTGGAAGCGATGGCGTGTGGATCTCCGATTTTGGTAAGCAACTTGGCCTTTCGGGATGTTCTGCCTGAAGATTTACAGAGCTTATTGATGTTCCAAGAGGGCGATCATCGGGATTTAGCCGAGCAAATGGTCAAATTAGCTGCTTTGTCGGCTCAAGATAGGGAGGCAATAGGGGGCCGGTTGCGTGATATTATAGTTGAGAAGCACGGACTAGATGGTTTGGTGGATAAATTGTATAGTGCCCTTTCAGCCAATGATAATTAATGCTTCGGACCAGAAACACTCCTTGTTGCACTACTTCTTTAAGGGCGAGGCCCTGAAGAGGTTTTTTGATACGCTGGCGACCGGCATCGGGTTAATCAATTCCTACTTCATCATCAGCACTCTCTCCGTTTTCCACTTCGGTTTGTATCAGTTAGTACTATCTTTCATAGCCATACTGGACGGCTTCAGTTTGGATGTGATGGATGGAGTGGTAGTGGTAGATATGCGTAGTTATCTTAATAAAGGTTTGAGGGGAGCCGCTAAAAAACTTTATTTGGCGTATATAAAGTTGAAACTTGGAATCTCTATCATGATGGCGGTCGGCGCTTTTTTCCTTTCCGGCATAATTGCCAAGTCTTATAGCGAGGACATCGGACTGCTGATAAAGATCGCCAGCTTGCTGCTGATATTCAGATCCCTTCAATCATTGGAGTCGTTGATTCTGAAAGTGATAATGAACTTTACTTATTGGAGTTATCCGGCCGTGCGCGAGGTCGCCAAGTTGGGTCTTATTATATTTTTGTTGGTTACGAGTGGAAGTTTTTCAATAGTTCAACTGCTGACCGCCCACGTTATAGCCGATGGCGTGGCGGTGCTGTTTCTGACCTTGGTTTTGTTTTGGAGGAATTTTTATAAGGTATTTCACGGGGTCGTTAGCGATGCCGAGAACCACTTGTGGGGGGTAATCAAAACATATGGCCATTGGACGGTTTTGCGTTATGTTTTTTCCAAGATCAGCAAAAATGTCACACCCTGGTTCTTGAAGTTCTTTATTAACACAGAGGCGGTCGCTTTTTATTCGTTAGCGATCAATCTCATAGCCTTTATCGAGAATCTATTTCCTCTGGATGGGCTTTCCCCGATCCTGGCTCTTAAGTCGGACAATCGGGGGGAAATTAGCTTTATCTTCAAGAGGGCGGTTAAGTACGCTTTTTGGTTGGGAATGATTCTAATGGTAGTGAGTTTTATCTTCGTGCCTCCGGTGGTGACGTTTATTTTCCCCAAGTATCAGCCGGCCATGCCCATCTTCAAGGTAATGATTTTGGCTTTGCCTATTTTCGGATTCTATAAGATTCTTAAGGCTACTTTGACGGTTTTGAAAGAGCAGAGAGTGCTAACGATGCGTCTACTGAACGAATCATTGATGGTGCCGCTGGGTTTGACTATCTTCCTGCCAATCTTTAAATTGGCGGGAGCTGGCGCGGCATACGCTATGGCTTACGTAGAAAGAGTTTGGTTCTTTTATTCCCAGCTGATTAAGAAATATCCGGAATTTCGGATTAAGATTCGGCAGTTCTTCAAGATTGATGAATATGACCGCGAAATTTTTCGTCGTACGATCCGGCGTCCTTTGCAGGCGATTAAAGAATTGCGAAAAAATAAATAATGCAAACCAAAACCGTTTTTATATCCTGTTTTTTTAATCTGGTGGCGCGCAATGTTTTGGAAACCAGTTTTTTTCAAAAATTGCGCAGCCGTACCGATTTGAAGATTGTTCTTCTTGCTCCGCAGGGCAAAGGAGATTTTTTTCGTAAGGAATTTGGTGGATCGAATGTGGCGGTGGAGGAGGTGCCGACGCGTCCGATGTCCAAACCTGGTCTTTTGTTTCACTTGTTGGCGTGGAATTTATTAAGAACAAAGAGCAAGGAGATACACCGCTTTGTTCAGTTAGGAAAGGACCGTAATTATGCGCGATATTTTTTCACGTCGGCCATGAATTGGTTTGGTGGTCGGCCGCTTATTCGCCGAGCGTTTCGTTATTTCGATGCCTTTATGCCTAGCGGTGGCTTTGACTATCTTTTTGATCGTTATCGGCCAGATTTGGTGTTTGCCACAGATATTCAAGATCTACGTGTGCAGGAGTTAAGCGATACCGCGCTTATCCGGGCCGCTCGGCGACGGGGAGTGAACAGCGTGGGTATGTCGCGCTCGTGGGACAGCATGACCACTAAGGGGTTGCTGCGCACCCTGCCCGATTTGTTAGTAGTTCAAACAGACAATATCAAAAGCCAGGCAGTCGCCTACCACAGCGTCCCCGCTGATCGTGTGGTCGTAGTCGGCGTGCCACACTATGATTCCTATATAACCGGTACTCGGACATCCCGAGAAGATTTTTTCAAAAGGATCGGGTTGGATCCGGCTAAAAAACTTATATTTTTTGCCCCACCCAGCGATATTTGGACCGGCGACAAGTCTTTGAACCCATTTTTATTCAAAACGATCGCTTCCATTGGGGAGCAAGTGGTCGCCCGCTTTCCTATATTTGGAGAGTTGGACCTAGGGGATTTCGCGCGACCCGCTAATATGGTTTTTGACCGACCAACCAACTCGGATAATTTAGCGGAGGCTTTATTAGCGAAAAAAGACGATGCCCACTTTGCTAATCTTCTCTACCACAGCGATGTAGTAGTTACTGGGCCGTCGAGTGTGATCTTAGATGCTTCTCTATTCAATAAGCCAACGATCTTGATCGGTTTTGATGGAGAAAAAATAAAGCCCTATTGGCAAAGATTGAGTCGATATTATGATTACGAACACCAGGATGCGGCGATCAGGTTAGGCGAGCTTAGGGTCGCCAAAAGCCGGGGAGAGCTGGTAGAGTATATAAAAGAAGGTCTTAGTCAGCCTAAGCGCGGAGAAGAGGGTCGTCGACGGTTAGCAAATAGTTTCTGCCAGGATTTAGACGGAAGATCCGGGGAGCGTTTGGCGGCAGCGATCACTGATAATCTATGAAATATTTGAGCCCCGAAGATATAAAGAATTCTCCAGATGAGTTGATGGCGCTACAACAGCACGCTAGCTGGGATATCCGTAGTGGCCGGGCTTTAAGCTTGGTCCAGCGGTATGTCCCCGATAAAGATGGAGCGATTTTGGATTGCGCCTCTGCTAGCGGCGGATTTTTGTTACAGTTGGCGAAAAACGGCTATTCCAACGTCAACGGATTGGATATTGACGACTATCGCCAGCCGGAAGCGAAGAAATTTAATTTCAAAACAGGCGATGTTTGTCTGCAACCGATACCTTGGCCGGACCATTCCTTTGACGCAGTAGTTTCTTTGCAGACCATAGAGCATTTGGAGAATCCATATTATTTTGTTCGTGAGGTAAGTCGGGTTTTAAAGCCCGGCGGTATTTTTACTGTTTCTATGCCGAATCCATTTCATATTTTAAATCGCCTGCTCTTTTTATCCCGCGGCAATCTATATCATTGGCTGGAAAGTGACAATCACATCACCTTTTTTACTAAAGCGACTTTTAAAAAGGCATTTTTGAATAATTTTAAATTGTTGGAGATGGGTTATTCCAAGCCGGAGTTTAAGTACCACATCTTCAGCCGCCTACGAGCTTTTTGGAAGATTTTGCCCGCAAATCAGTGGTTTGGCCGCTATACTTATTTTGTATTGAAGAACAAGGAATAAGATTTCAGGATGATTGACTGATCCGCCTCTTTATCTTAAATTGTGGCTAGTTGTTTTATATCAGTTTTTTAAAGGAAATCAAAATTGCGCAGAAAAATTTGTGTGTTCTCCGGTAAGCGCGGTGGATTCGGGGCTTATCTGAACTTGATGCGTTTAATCGAGAATGATCCTGATCTAGAATTGCAGATCATTTTGAGCGATATGCACGCTTCCGATAAATTCGGAGCGACCGCAAAAGAGGTGAAAGGATTTTTCCCTAACGTAGATATGGAAGTGGTTCCGATGAATTCCTCCAGCTCAGATTCTCCGGTGGCTCGCGCAACGAATCTTGGTGCCTGCCTAGAAGGCTTGGCTCCGGCGCTCGAGCGTCTTAAGCCGAATATTCTGATGGTGCACGGAGATCGCGGAGAACATTTGATGGCAGCATTTGCAGCTCTCAATCTTGGCATCCCCGTTACTCACACCCAAGGAGGCGAGACTTCCGGAAACATCGATGATGTTCAGCGTCATGCGATTACCAAGTTGGCACATTTGCATTTTCCGGAAACAGAGAAGGCAGCCCAGAAGATCCGCGCACTTGGAGAAGATGATTGGAGAATCCGAGTTGTCGGGTCTTTGTATATCGATCGGATCGTGGGAAAGCAGTACTCCGATGTCGGTGAGATGAAGAAGCGTTATGATGCGCCCGGTGAGTACGTTCTCGTGTTGTATCATCCCGACACCTTTCTTACCCCTGCCGAGAATCGACAAGTGATGACGGACATCCTGGTTGCGGTTATGCACGTATGGAGGATTAGGACGATCGTCGTTCATCCTTGCTCTGATCCCGGTCATGAGGAAGTGATTAGCACAATCAACGCCGCGAAAAAAGAAGACGTTTTTGACCACCTTCGGGTTTACAAGAACATCGATAACTTAGACTTCTTGGGGTTGATGGCCGGTGCCAGTGCCCTGATTGGAAATTCTTCCGCCGCCTTGGTCGAGGCTCCTTATTTTCATCTGCCGGCAGTCAATGTCGGAGATCGGCAGCGAGGGCGTGATCACGAGCTGAACATCATCAACTCCGCAACGGAAATAAATTCCATCGTGAACGCCGTGGGTAAGGCGATCAACCCCTCTGGCGATTTGCGGGATATTTTGAAGAGTTGTGGGCAGAGATTGGGCGATGGGCATGCCTCCGAAAAGATTTTTGCGGCTCTGAAAGCAGTAGAGATCAACGAAAAACTTTTGCGTAAAAGTTAACCCGGCTAGAAAGGCCGGGTTTTTAATTTGTTGTAAAATAATGCGTGCGCAGTTATATTGAGATTGGTTTACATGATAAATTATGAACATAGTGCCGTTGCGATTATTCCTGCTCGTGGCGGATCCAAGGGGCTACCGGGCAAGAATACTAAGTTATTAGCCGGAAAGCCGCTGATCGCCTACAGCATTGAAGCAGCCAAAAAAAGCCGGTTCGTTAGTCGGGTAATCGTCACCACCGACGATCCAAAGATAGCGGAAGTTGCCAAGGCCGCGGGTGCCGAAGTCCCCTTTTTGCGTCCGGCGGAGATAGCCCAAGACAGCACCCCGATGTTGCCGGTGGTCCGCCATACCCTAGAATGGTTACAGCAAAATGAAAATTTTGCGCCGGAATTTGTGTTGATGATCCAGCCGACTTCTCCATTCGTGAAAACTGAGCAGATAGATGCTCTATTCGAACTTTTGGTTTCCAAAGGAGCTGATTCAGGAATTACTACTATCGAATTGCCGCGCCCATTCCATCCATATCACGTGCGCCATCTCACCGAGAGCGGGTATTTAGAATTTGATCAACCGGAATTACATTATCAGCACCCGACTAGGCAATCCGATCCGAAACGCTACGCCTTCGCGAGCGTTTATTGGTTCAATCGTGACCTTTTTCTGAAAGAAAATAAAATTGAACCGGGTAAAAGAGTAGGTTTACCGGTGGACCCGGCAACCGCGCACGATATCAACAATGCTTTTGATTGGGAAATAGCGGAAGTCCTGGTTAAGAAATACGGCTAGAGCCATATTTATGGAACCCACAAAAGAGCAGTATATAATTGTTGCCTATCACTATGTAAGGGATCCGGATCCCAAATGGACCGGTATTCATTCTTGCTCAATTCGCGAATTTGATCGGCAGATCAAGCTTCTGTCGGAGCAATTCAAGATTGTTTCCGTTTCCGAAGTGGCCGAAGCGGCCCGACAGGCACGGGCTGGGAAGTTTTGCGCAATAACTTTTGACGATGGACTTTTGGATAATTATCAGAATGCTCTGCCTGTATTGGAAAAATATGGAGCGAAGGCCACCTTTTTTATAATCACCTCGGTTTTTGACGGTGGAGTGCCTCTTACTCACAAACTGCATGCTCTTTTCTCTCAGGCTTCTGCCGGCGAGTTGATCGATATTTTTAATCAGTGGGCAGCTGGTCGCTATTCGATTCCAAAAGACAAACGATTGGATCAGCGCCGCGTGCACGGTGATATCCTGACCAATAATTTTAAGGAAACGATGGTGATGTTGGATGAGGATACCCGTAAGAATTTTTTAGATTTTTGTTTTCAAAAGTTCCGTATCAATGAGCCTCTCCTTAATAAGCAGTTGTTTATGACTCGAGAGCAGGTAGTAGATATGAAGCGACGCGGTATGATCATTGGCAGTCATTCTCATAGCCATCATTCTTTTGAGTCCTTAAAGGCACCAGAGGCGGAAGATGATGTGTTTAGATCTAATGAGAGCTTAACGAAATTATTGGGGCGGACGCCTGATGTATTTTGCTACCCGCACGGACGCCATTCCAAGGTGACGCCCGTGATTCTGCAACAAGCCGGTTTTTCTTATGCGGTAGTCATCGAGCGCCGCGCGGTTTCTAAGAACGACGATTCATTTTTACTTCCTCGTTACGACGCTAATGATCTACGCGCTTAGTTTTGACTATCCCACGTATTTTATTGCATACTACCCCTAGTTGTTTAACAAGAGAGGAGTAGATATGGCGAGCGATGAGGTTGTTAAACCAAAGCTTGTTTATCTTAGCGATCTTACGCATACCTACCAGACAGTCGCTCTGAATACGGTTCCCTTTTCTGTTGCCGGATTGGTGTCTTACGCAAAGGCTAAACTCAAAGATTCGCAAGGTTTTCGGTTCCGCATTTTTAAGTATCCGGAAAAATTGATCACTGCTCTGCTGGAAGCCCCGCCTGATATCTTGTGTTTCAGCAATTACGTCTGGAACCTGGACCTGGGATATAGCATTGCCGAGCAGGTCAAGAAGGACCATCCGGAGGTCATCGTGATCTTCGGTGGCCCGAACTATCCCACCGATTTCAGCGAACAGGAGAAATTTCTTGCGGACCATCCGGCGATCGATTTTTATGCCTACAAAGAAGGTGAGATCGGTTTTACGGAACTGCTGGAAAGCCTAGCCACTAAGAATTTTGATGTTGCTATGGTTAAGGCTCTGAAGCCGCGCAGTTTTCATTACCTACTCGCCGGAGCTTTGGAAGTCGGCTTCTTGGCCGACCGCATCAAAGATTTGGAGGACATTCCTTCGCCATACCTGACTGGCGAGCTGGATGAGTTTTTCGACGCAACGCTAATCCCGATGATTCAGACTAATCGTGGCTGCCCGTTCACCTGCACTTTTTGCGTTGAGGGCTTGGGCTACTACAATAAGGTTAATAAGCGTTCGGTGGATACGGTGCGCAAAGAGTTGGAGTACATCGCCGGTCACAAGCACCCCAACATCCACGATCTGCATATCGTCGATTCCAATTTCGGAATGTATAAGGAAGACGAGGCGATCGCCGATGCTATCGCGGGAGTACAGGAAAGTCACGGCTGGCCGCAATATATCCATGTGGCTACCGGGAAAAACCAAAAGGAGCGCGTTTTGAGGGTTGCGAAGACCATCAACGGCGCTTTGCGGCTGGCCGGTTCGGTCCAGTCGCTATCGGAAAAAGTTCTCGAGAATATCAAGCGGGGGAATATCTCCGCTGATCAGCTGATGGATCTCGCTCACAAGGCAAAAGAGCTTGGTAGCAATACCTATTCCGAGATCATCGTGGCTCTGCCCGGTGAGACCAAGGAATCACACTTCGAAACGATCGGTACAATCGTCAACGCCAAATTCAATTGGGTTAGGATCTATACCCTGATGATGTTGTCGGGCGTGGAGATGTCCAATAATGAAACTCGCAAGAAGTATGAGATGCAGACCCGCTATCGGGTATTGCCTCGCTGCTTCGGATCATACAAGTTCGGCAACGAATTACTATTGAGCGCCGAGGTGGAAGAGGTTTGTGTGGCGACCAAAGATATGTCGTTTGAAGATTATCTTGATTGCCGCCTATTCCATCTGACGGTGGAGATTTTCTACAACGACAGCGTCTCTTCCGAGCTGGTGGAATTCCTGAACCTGTTCGGTATCTCGGTTTTCGACTGGCTGAAGCACATCCATGATCAACGTGATAGTTTCCCCGAACCGCTGAAGAAGATCTACCAGAATTTCTCGAGGTTGAGCCATGAAGAGCTTTGGGATTCCAAAGAACAGCTTTTGAAATTCACCAAAGACGAGCAGGTAATTCAGAAATACCTAACCGGAGAATACGGCAGCAACCTAATCTTTACCCACAAAGCGATGGCGATGACCGAAGCCCTGGAGGAGGTGTTGGCCGTTGCTTTCATCAGCGCCCGCTCCATTTTGGGTGGCACGCGACCGGAAACTCTAGGCGAATATTCCGATTACCTTTCTAACTTGCAGGTTTACAGTGAGCTGAAGAAGAGAAGTCTCTTTGACGACAAGCTCCTGTCCGGGCCTGGAAATAGTCCGGAATTCAGCCGCTTGCTCTTCTTTGATTTTTTGGGTCTGGAAAATCAGGGATTCCGGGTTCTGCCCGACAACTTCCGCAAGCCGAACGGAGTGCTGGCAAGCTTCGTCCATACGGACGATCAGAGGAAGATCATCAAAGACAGTCTGGACCTATATGGCCGGAATATCATCGGCATTGCCCGAGTTCTGAGCAAGGTCCACGTTACCAAGATTTACCGTATGTTGGTTCAGAATGATATCGTCGATTAACTAAAAGAGCCCTTTACTGGGCTCTTTTTTTACAGTATGCTGGAGGCAGAATTTTGACAGCCTCCAAAAGGAGAAAAAATGAAGAAGATCTTGGTGTTGGGGATTGACGGATATCTCGGTTGGCCGACTGCGATGCGTTTTTCTCAGTTGGGTTATGAAGTGGCCGGCGTAGATAATATGGCGAAGCGTGGCTGGGAGGACGAAGTCGGCGCCAAGCCCTTGTGGCCGGTGCCGACCTTGCAAAAGCGAGTCCGGGTCTGGGAAAAAGTTTCCGGCAAAAAGATTCGGGTATTTGTTGGGGATATCACGGGCGGACGTTTCATCTACAAAGTTTTTGAAGATTTCCGTCCGGACGTAGTTATTCATTATGCCGAACAGCCTTCGGCGCCGTATTCCATGAAGAATCGTCAGCATGCCGTTTTCACTCAGGAGAACAACGTCTCAGGTACGCTGAACGTGATTCATGCAATGATGAGTTTTTGCCCCAAAGCGCACCTGGTTAAGCTGGGTACGATGGGTGAGTATGGAACTCCGAACATCGACATTGAAGAAGGCTGGCTGGACATTGAGCACAACGGTCGTAAGGATCGGATGATGTTTCCGAAGCGGCCGGGATCTTTCTATCACCTGAGTAAGGTGCACGACAGTCACAACATTGAATTTTGCTGTCGGGTCTGGGGTTTGAGGGCGACCGATCTTAACCAGGGAGTGGTTTATGGTATCGCAACCGACGAAACGGAACTCCACCCGGAATTGCTCACCAGTTTTCATTACGATAGCGATTTCGGGACTGCCCTGAATCGCTTCTGCGTTGAAGCAGTGGCGGGAGTTCCTTTGACCGTTTACGGAAATGGTGGCCAGAAGCGCGGATTTTTGAATATCCGTGATACGCTCCAGTGCGTCCAGATCGCTACGGAGAATCCAGCCGAATCCGGAGAGTTTCGGGTATTCAATCAGTTCACGGAAGTATTTTCTGTGACGGAGCTGGCTAAGTTGGTTCAGAGTGGCGCAAAGGAGCTGGGTTTGTCGGTGAAGATCGCCAACCTGCCCAACCCTCGCGTCGAAAGTGAGGCGCATCACTATAATCCGAAAAACGATTCGCTTCTGAAGCTCGGATTGCAGCCGAATATGCTTTCTGGAGAGTTGGTTGACTCCATGCTCCGGAAGATCCAAGACGCCCGGGAATTGATTGATCTCGAGGTCATTCATCCTAAGACGAAGTGGAAACGTTAAAATCAGCTCCGCATTAATGCGGAGCTTTTTATTTCTTAAATTGCCAAACCGGCTTTAAATTGTTAATTTATGGTTATAACTTCCGTCTATCAGATATGTTGAATATTCTATTAGCAGAAAAAGTTTTCAGCCCTGATGCCAAGAAGATCCTAGCCAAAAAAGGCAGGGTTGTGGATTTTGTTTCTCGCCGGGAATTTATGAAAAATCTATCGAAGGCCGATGTTTTAGTGAATGCCTTAGAGATAAAGCTGGATAAGAATATCTTGCAAAAGGCGATCCGGTTGAAGCTGATAGGTAGCCGCACCACCCAGCTTCGCTATATTGATTTGGACGAATGCAAAAAACGAGGAATTGAAGTAGTAAATATCAAGGCCGACTCACCGGTATTGCAGATTACCCCGTCCACCGCCGAAGAGGCGATGGCTCTGATTTTTTCCGTCCTCCGTCATATTCCTTGGGCGTTCGATTCAATTAAAAATGGCCAATGGGATCGGAAAAAATATGAAGGCCGCGAACTTTATGAAAAAACAGTCGGTCTAATCGGCTTTGGACGCTTAGGAAAGATGGTAGCAAAATTCTGCCAGGCTTTTGGCGCGATAGTGATTGCTTGCGACCCTAATATAACCGCTAAGGCTATGCAAAAATCTAAAGTAAGAAAGGTTCCTATGAAAGAGTTGCTTAAAAAAGCTGATATTATTTCTCTGCATTCTGTTTATAATGACGCTACCTTCGGGATGTTAAAGGAGGAACATTTTCGATCCATGCGGCCGACGGCGATTTTTATCAATACTGCCAGAGGAGAGATAACTGATGAAAAGGCTTTGCTGAAAGCCCTAAGGCAAAATTGGATCGCCGGATCAGGGATTGATACTTTGGCCGGAGAAATGCCCGACGGCAGACATCTGATAGGTAATCCGCTAGTGGATTATGCGCGGAAGAATAATAATTTGATTATCCTTCCACACCTGGGGGGATCCACTAAAGAGGCGACCGAGAGAACCCAGGTCTACATAAGCGAGCTTGTAGCCCGGGAGTTAAAAGGCGCTAAATATGAATAAAGATCATCAATTAGGAAAATTAGTTAAAGCCGAGATCAAGAGACAGGAGGAAACCTTGGATCTTATCCCGTCCGAAAATTACGCCTCTCCGGAAATTCTAGAATTGCTGGGTTCGCCCCTCACTAATAAATATTCCGAGGGTTATCCGGGCAAGCGCTATTATCCGGGCAATGTTTTTTATGATGAGATAGAGCGGCTGGCTCAAAAGAGGGCGTTGGAGGTCTTTACTCTGGACCAGAATGAGTGGGCGGTGAACGTACAGCCATATTCCGGATCCCCCGCCAATCTGGCGATCTATTCGGCCCTGATGGAGTTCGGCGATACCCTGCTTGGTTTAAAGTTAGACGCGGGTGGTCATCTCACTCATGGGCATAAGGTTAATTTTTCCGGCAAGGCCTACAAGGTTGTTCATTATGGAGTTTCCGAAAAAACGGGATTAATAGACTACGATCAATTGGAAAAGTTGGCGCGGGAGAATAAGCCCAAGGTAATCGTTTCCGGTTTAACTGCATATCCTCGGGAGATTGATTTTAAAAGGATTGGCGCAGTGGCCAAATCGGTTGGCGCTTATCACCTGGCGGACATTTCTCATATTGCCGGATTAGTTTTGGCCGGCTTGCACCAATCCCCATTTGATTATGCCGACGTGGTGATGACCACCACTCATAAGGCCCTCCGTGGGCCGAGAGGAGCAGTAATCTTTTCGAGAAAATTCCCAATTACTAATTCCCAATTACTAATTTCTGAAGCAATCGATAAGGCGGTTTTTCCGGGGATGCAGGGCGGGCCCCACAACAACTCCACGGCCGCCCGCGCTTTGATGTTTTGGGAGGCTGGCCAGCCATCGTTCAAAAAATATCAGGAGCAGACTCTGAAGAACTCTAAAAAACTGGCGGAATCGTTGATGAAATTGGGTTTTAAATTGCTGACCAATGGCACCGACAATCATTTGATGGTAGTAGATTTGAAGAATTTTAATTTGGATGGAAAGATAGCCGAGCAGATGTTGGAAGCTAATAATATTAATGCTAATCGCAATTCTATTCCCGGAGATCTTTCGCCTCTGAAGCCGAGCGGTATTCGTATAGGCACTCCAGCGGTTACGACTCGTGGAATGAAGGAGCGAGAAATGGAATTAATCGCTGATTTTATTTATCGGGTATTAGTTAAAAAGGAAGACGTGGGCGCAGAGGCCAAGAAGCTTTGCAAAAAGTTCCCGCTCCCTTATTAAAATGATTATTAACGGCAAAGAAATAGCCGCTAAAGTTTTGGCGGAGTTGAAATCTCGACCACGGCCCTTGAAAAGCTTAGTGGCTGTTTTGGTTGGAGATGATGCCGCTTCTTTGAGTTTTTTAAAACAGAAAGAAAAGATTGCGAAGGAGTTAGAGGTGCCATTTACGTTGGAGAGAATTGCTGAAGAGACCAACGAAGAAGATTTAAAAGAAAGGATTGAAGAGATTTGCTCCGACAAGGGGGTGGGTGGAGTGATTGTGCAATTGCCGTTGCCGGAAAAATTTAATCGCAGCGAGGTTTTGTCGGCGATTGCGCCGGAAAAAGACGTTGATGGCTTAGTCGGCGCCGCCTTGCCGCCTGCGGCTTTAACCGTTAAAGAAATTTTGAATAATTTGAGTTTTGATTTGGAGGGAAAGACAGTCGGAGTAGTCGGCAAAGGATTTTTAGTCGGTGCACCGATTGCGAAGTGGCTGGCCGGAAAATGCGGGGAGGTGATAGTTTTCGATAGCAAAAGTGATTTATCCGGACTAAAAAAGGCCGACTTAGTGATAACTGGCACCGGAAGGGCCGGCTTGATCAAGCCGGAAATGTTAAAAGTTGGCGCGGGAGTAATTGATTTTGGTTTTGGAATGGTGGACGGGAAGATTCGTGGCGACCTCGACACTTTTAACTTTGAACTTTTAACTTTAAACTTGTCTTTTTATACCCCGACTCCCGGAGGCACGGGCCCAATCTTAGTTGCAGAATTGTTTCGGAACTTTTACGATCTGAATAAGTAATGCGTATATTATTTTTTAACCACAGTATCAGTCCTTATTCCGGAGTAGGGCGATTTTATATTTATTTAACCTCCGCCCTGAAGCACATAATTCCCGACCTATCTATAAAGGTGGCTACCTCCGAAGATTTAATTTCTCGGAGTAAATTTAAGTTATTGTGGAATTTCCCGAAAATTTTGAAAATGGCTAGGCAGAGCGATATACTCCATGCCCTTGATGGCTGGCCCTACGGCTTTGTTGCCGCGGTCTGCGCCAAATTGTTGAATAAAAAATTAGTGATTACTGCGGTTGGCACTGGAGGAGTGAAGCCGCTATATAATTTTTGGCAGCGCCCATTATTGCGCTGGGCCTACCGATTCGCCGATCAGTTAGTATCTGTCAGCAATCAGACAAAAAAAGAAATTCTTAAAGTAGTTCCCGGATTGGAGATTGAGGTGATTAATCACGGAGTTTCTCCGGGACGCTATCAATCCTCTTCGGAGAGTTTTAAAGAGTTCCAGCCGTATATTTTGAGCGTTGGAGCCTGGAAGCCGCGCAAGGGGCTGGAGACATCAATTCAGGCATTCAATGAATTACGGAAAAATTTCCCCAAGCTCAACTACTTAATTTTGAGTAATCCGCCGGAGGAAGTTAAAAAGAAATATAATCAGGTGAATTTTTTAAGTGGACTCTCCGAGAAGCAATTAATTGCTTTATATCAGAATGCGGAATTATTTATTTTACTTCCCCAAGACGATAAAAAAGATATTGAAGGTTTCGGATTGGCTTATTTAGAGGCCGCCGCCGCCGGCTTGCCGGTGATTGGCGCTAGAGATACCAGTGCCGAAGACGCGATGTTGGACGGCAAGAGCGGATTTTTGGTTGACGGGAAAGACGCGGGAGAGGCCTCTTATAAGATGCTAGAAATCCTCAACGATCCTGCCTTGCGCTCAAAGATGTCTGAAGAGTCCAAGAAATTTGCTCAACTAATGACTTGGGAAAAAGCGGCTAGCTCTTATTCGCGACTCTACTCTTCTGCCACTCAATAGTCCTCTTTAATCCCTTTTCGAATTTTACTTTCGGGTCATAGCCAAGCCATTCTTGAGCTTTGGAAATATCTGCGTAGGAATGTTTGATATCTCCGGCGCGAGATGGGCGGTTCTCCAGTTCCAGTTTTTTTCCGGAATATTTTTCTATCAATTCGCGGACCTGGTTCACGCTGGTTTTGTCGCCACAGGCGATATTGAAAACTTCTCCGCCGAGCGGTTTCGGATATTGCATTGCCAAAATATTCGCTTCAACAACATTGTCGATATAGCAGAAATCCCGCGACTGTTCGCCGTCCCCTTCTATGAATAAATGTTTTTTGCTGTCCGGTTGGTAAATTGCCTCCAGCCATCCGGAAATGACACTGGCGTAAGGCGAGTCGCCGTATTGGCCTGGGCCGAAAACATTGAAGTATCTCAAAACTACGGTATCCAGGCCATAAAGCTCGCTGAATATTCTGCAAAGCGGTTCGCCTGCGTATTTCTGAAAAGCATACGGTGATTTTGGATTCGGGGCATTTTCCGATTCTTTTGTCGGGAGCTTGGCCGCTCCGCCATATACGGAGGATGAGGAGGAATAGATGAAGCGTTTTGCTTTGTGATCTTTTGCCGCTTCAAGGAGGGCAACCGTGCCTACCACGTTATTTTCGGTCGTCTCCCGGGGGTGCTCCACCGAATAAGCTACGCGAGGGATGGCGGCGAAATGGAAAACATATTCCGGCTTGTGTTTCCGGAAGATCTGCTCCAGTAGGTTTTTGTCTAGCACCGATCCTTCATAGAAAGTGACGTTCGGATCAATGGCCGAGCGACGCCCGGTGGCAAAGTTATCTACGCCAACCACCGCTGTTCCCGGGAATCTTTCTCGGAACTGGTTCACAAAATTACTCCCGATAAATCCGGCGCAACCCGTTACCAATATAGCTTTCGGCCCTTCTTTCACATCTTCCATATATGGTCATTCTATAAGCGGCGTCGGTTTTAATCAATTGCTAAAACTAACTATTTTGGGTATAGTGTGCTTGGAACTTTCACATTTCATTTACACAAAAAGGAGACTCAAAGATGTCTGACGGAGTCAAGAAAACGGTTGGCGAACTCCGCAAGGAAGCGGTGGCCACCCACGATGAACGCTCTGAAAAGATCTTCAATTGGGCCAAGGAGCATGGGGGCGTGCACCACCGGGTAAGTCGCTATAAGACCAGGGCAACTCCGGAAAACGTGCAGAAACTGATCGATTTGATCTCCGGCGCGCTGGAGGCCAGCGTCCGACCGGATGCTTCTATTCTGATTTCGGTGATGGCCTACCTTCAGAAGTATGATCCTACCAATACTGATGAAGCGGGGCGGGACACCGGTGGTTTCTCCCTTGCTCTAAGCGAGATTGACGTCGCATTGACGCATCTCGATGACAGCCAAGAGAAAGCGCTCCGTTACCTGGCATATCGCTACAAATCCAAAATGTATCCGGATGAGAGCCGAGTCGTGGATTTCCCGACTATTCTTTATGTTGAATCGGCGTTGGCCTGCAATCTGATGTGCACGATGTGCTATCAGTCGGATAAGAAACTTGTCGAAGTGATAAGATCTACAGAAAAGAAGGTAATGGATTGGGATCTTTATCAGAAAGTGATCGATGAGGGCGCGGAAAACGGCCTTTGCGCGGTTGTATTTGCCGGCAGGGGCGAGCCTACGCTGAATAAAAACTTCACCCAGATGCTCCGGTACGCCGACGATAAGGGAGTCCTGGACATCAAGATCAATACCAACGCCACTAGACTCACGGAGCAGATGGTTCGCGATTGGCTTTCCATCGGCGCTCCTCTGACTGTGGTTTTCTCGGTAGACGCCGCCGACAAAGAAGGCTTCGAGGCAATCCGCCTTGGCGCTAACTTCGACGAGGTGATTGCCAACATCAAGATGTTTGACCGGATCCGCTCGGAAGAATTTCCGGACTCTCCGGTCCGCACCCGCATCTCGATGACTCTTTTTCAGGATAGTCAGGATCCGGAAGCGGCGAGAAATTTGTGGGGTAGTCTGGTTGATGAGTTTACCGCCAAGAACGCTCGTGGCGAGCAGTCCGGCAGTATTTATCAGACCGGCATTGGCGGCCAGCCCAAGAATCTGAATCCCGGTAAGAAGTGTCGAGTACTCTTCGACCGCCTGTATATCTGGTGTGATGGCAAGGTGAATCCTTGCGAGGATGATTACTTGAGCACGCTTCAACTCGGCAATGCCTACACGCACACACTGAAGTCTCTTTGGGGTTCCAAGGAGATGAACACGATGCGGATCCGGCATATGACCGGCTGTAAGAACAAGATCAGCCCGTGCAACGGCTGCAACGGATACTAAAGGAGAAAACATGAAAAACAAAGTTTACCTAGCTGGTCTGGGAAACTTCGGGAAGAAGATCGGGGAGTATCTCGAAAAGATGGGCAAGAACGTTTGCGTTCTGCCGAAAGACTTGGCGGCGCAGACCGAGGCCCTCAAAGATCCCGAAGTGGAAGCCCTGTTTGTAGTCACTCCCAACGATCGGCATTATGAATTGCTGGATAAAGCCTTGAAGGGAGGGCGGCACCACATTTTTGTGGAAAAGCCGATCACGTCTTCTTGGGGGGATGCTTTGCAGCTTCGCGATCTAGCGAAAGCAAACAGGAACATTTTGATGGTTGGTCACAACCAGCGGCGTGAAGCAGTTTTCCGGAAAGCAAAAGAAATTTTGGATTCCGGAAGGATCGGCAAGGTTGTCAGTGCGTACTTCAACTACTCTCACGGCGCGGCGTTCAATATCTCGCCGGATAATTGGCGAGCGCAGATCAAGCGGCATCGTGAAGGCCCGTTGATCACTCTTGGTAGTCATAGCATTGATACCCTGCATTATCTTCTGGGCCCGGTGAAATTGGTCACGGCGTTCATTCAGAATTTGACCGGCAAGATCGAGGCACCGGATGCGAATGCGGTGACGATGTTGATGGAAAACGGAGCAACTGTTTTTTTGCAGGCGGATTACAATATCCCCAGCGAGAAGATCTGCTTGATCCACGGGACGGAAGGAGTAATCGGGATTAACCGCGACAAGATTCACCTGCGGATCGGCCGGGACGTTGATCGGAAACCTTCCGAGTATGAAGAGATCCCGGTCGCTCACGTGGATACGATTGAAGAAGAGCTGGAAGAGTTCTTTGCGGCGATTGAAGGCAGGGCCACCGTGGAGACTGGTTTTTCCGAAGCCTTCAACGTGATGGCCGTGATAGATAGTTGTTTTCATAGCGATAGACATCGCCCACTGCTTTCTGTGGCTGATGAATCGCCCGGCTACTTTTCTTAGATGAGCCCCTTGTAAGGGGCTCTTTTTTAACTTAATAATTAGGGAATGCGAACCATCTTTTTATTCGTGGATAAGCCGACTTTCATAGGGGACCTGTTGGACACCTCTTATCTGCCTTACCTAGCCTCCAAATATAAGGTGATAGTTTTTACTCGCAAAGTAGACCAGCGGGAGGCGGCGGCGCGCGGTTACCACCAGTCGCCAAATATTACTTATATGAAATGGCAGATCGAGAACAATCGTCTGCTGGGAGCGATGAAGTTTTTCCGATTTTCCTGCATACGGGAATTCGATTATCTGATTACCACAAAATATATACGCAATCGCCGCGGTGAAGATGGAAATAGTTCTCTATTAAGAATTGCCTCTTGGCCCTTAGCCTGGTTGTTCACCTCAAAGTTTTTTAATTTCATTGAGCGTTTGCTGATGAGGCGTTCGGCCAAGTTTTCCGAATATTGCCGGACTTATCAGCCATCACTGGTCATCACCGCCACCCCCGGTTTGAATAATTTTGAGGCGGAAGCGGTTTGGCTCGCTAAAAAAGCCGGCCTGCCTACGGTAGCGGTCGATTGCGCTTGGGACAACCTCACTACCCGTGTTACCCGCGTTCGTCCCACTGACTATTTTTTTGCCTGGCATGAGCCGATGCGTCAGGAGGCGATAAGGATACACGGCCTTTCTCCGGAACGAGTGCAGGTTACCGGACCTTTGCGTTTTGATTATTACTTCACCAAGGAGCCTCAGCAGCCAACCAAGGAAGAGTTTTTGCAATCGTGCGGGCTGGATCCGAAGCTGCCGGCCATTTTATATACCACGCAAAAATCCCATCTTTTTGAGGATGATTTTTTAAGGAATCTTATCCAGATGCGTAATGAGCAGCAGATCCCATATGCCAGCATCTTTATCAGAGTGCACCCACTGGCAAAGCCGGGCCGTTTTCAGGAATTTGAAAAGTTGAAAGATATTTTTGTTGATAGGCCGACAGAAGTTATGTCGTCTGCCGATCTACGTCATTTAAAATACTCGCTTATGTATGCCGACCTGAATATTAACTATTCCTCCACCATTTCTTTGGAGGCGATGGCTTTTGATAAGCCGGTGATAAATTATTTCGAGCCCAGCCTGAAAAGTTTTGAGTTGAATCATTATAAGCCCTTGTTGGATATGAAAGCGTTAAAGTTGGTTTATGACACCAAAAATGAGCTGGCCAAAGCCATCCGCGATTATTTAGAAGATCCGAGTATTGATCGGGAAGCCCGCAATAAGGTTTTGAATATCTATTTCCCGTTCCGGGACGGCCTGTGTTATAAGAGGAATGTAGATTTCCTAGAGGAAATTGCAAATTATGGAAATAAGAAAGATTAAAAAATCAGAGCTTGGCAAAGTTATGGAATTCAACCGGAAGGAATATCCGGCTGGCCATATTTTGCAGAACGAAACTTACTACAATTGGCAGTTTGATAATGTTTTCAATCCGGAATCGGACAGTTATACCTCCCTCGGCCTTTTTAATGATGCGGGAGAGTTGGTCGGCACTAATGGATTATTCCCTGCCCCAATCACTTTTTTAAGCAAAAGTCTCCCGTGTATTTGGTTCGCCAATTTGATCGTTCGTGAAGATCTACGTAGTTTGGGATATGGCTATCTTCTGATGGAGAAAAGTGTATCGATGGCGGATATGGCGGTAGACCACAATATAAATGCTGCGGCGTGGCCTCTTTTTATTAAATCTGGCTGGCAAGGCGGAGATATTGAGCGGTATTTGGGAATTATTAATCCGGAAGGGGCCGAGAGAGTGATTGGTCAGAGTAATTTAGGGTTGAAGGTCTTGAGTTCTCTGCCGACTAATGATTCCGGTTTGAATTTTGAGTCAGTTTCCAAATTTGATTCGGAAGTGGATGCTTTGTGGGAAAGCGTCTCGCAGCGTTATCCAATTTCTATAGAGCGAAGTAGTAAATATCTCAATTGGAGATATGCCGAGCATCCGATGACGAAATATCACATTTTTTCGGCCAACGCTGGAAACGAAATGAAAGGATTTATTGTGTTGCGCATAGATGAGATCACCGAAGGACCGGAACGAAAGCCGTCGGGAGTTAAGATCGGCAGGATAATTGATTGGGTGGCTGACTCGAGCGCAGAAGAATTTATTTTGTTGCAGGCAATCGAGTGGTGCCGGGATCAAAAAGTGGATTTTATTGATTATTTCACTACTGAGAATTTTCACGCCGAAAGTCTGAAGAAGTTGGGTTTCGTGAATGATAGGGAAGAGCCTTATTCTTTGATGCCAACCCTCCTGAACCCGATCGACCGAGTTAAAAGGACGCGACATAATTTTGCCTTTAAGATTTCTAATCCTGAAAGATTAGATTCCAAGGCGCAAGATTTGGGTAATTGGTATGCAGTTAAAGGTTGTGGCGACCAGGATCGGCCATATTAAAAAGATGAAAACGATTTTTCTAACTAGTTTTAATCCGTTTATCGCGCGCAACATTCTGGCTACGGATGTTTTGCGGATTTTGAAGGAATGCAGCGATTTGAAGATCGTAGTTTTTGTGCCAGATTATAAAATTGATTGGTTTAAGAAGAATTTTTCCGGACTGAATGTGGTTTTTGAAGGCATTATGTCGCAAAAGATTTCCCGCACCGATGTTATTTTTACCTACCTTGCCAGCTCTCTTTTAGACAGTAAGACCTTGGCCATTCATAAGAGAGAAGAATTGGCGAAGGATCATAATTATTTTAAATTCGCAGCCTCTTGGGCGCTCAGGAAAATCATTGGCCGCGCAAAAACCTTTCGCTGGTTAGTTCGATTGCTGGATAGTAAATTTTCTTTCAGATTGGAGTTGAAAAAATATTTTGATAGTTATAAGCCAGATCTTTTGTTTGCGACTGATGTTTATCACAATGACGATGTCCATTTTCTATTGGAGGCCCAGCGGCGCTGTGTCTCTACGATCGGAATGATCCGTTCTTGGGATAATATTACTAACAAGGGAATTTTCCGGGCCAAGCCCGATCAGTTGATTGTGCACAATGAAACCATTCGGGATGAGGCGGTCCAATTCAATGATTTCAATTCTGAGAAAATTTTTGTTTCCGGCATCCCTCAATATGATGACTTCGTTAAAGGGCAGAGGATGGAGCGAGCGGAATTTTTCGCCAAGCTCGGGCTGGATCCAGCGAAGAAACTTATTATGTATTCTCCGTTTGGAGGTCGTTTTTATAAATATGACGGAGAAATATTAGAAATTTTAAAGGAGTTAGGTGAGCAAGTTCTGGTGCGCATGCCCCCAAACGACAAGACTGAATTGATAGGCTTCCAGCCAACAAAACTTTTTTATATTGATCAGTCTGGTCACAAATTCCAAAAAGATACTTTGCGTGATGTGGAATTAAACCAGCAGGATATGCGTTGGCTCGGAGATTCCTTGTATCATACCGATGTGCTGGTCGCCTGCGGGGCAAGTATCGCTATTGATGCCGCGCTATTCAACAAGCCGTCCGTATTCATTTATTTTGATGGCTTAGAAGAAGATTTGCCGTACATGAAGAGTGCTCGCCGATGGCTAGATTTTGACCATGCGAGAAAGCTTCGGGATCTCGGCGGATCAGTGTCGGCGATGAGTAAAAAGGAATTACTGGAATTCGTCGGGTCTTTTTTGAGGAATCCGGCCAAGGATCAAGAGAAGAGGAGGGCTCTAGCCGAAAAGCAGTGCTGGAAGTTGGACGGAAGATCGGGCCATCGGATTGCCGAATTTATTTTAGCCAGAATTGACCTTCAGCGTTTCGGAGGATAGATTGAATGAATGAAGACAGTCTTTTTAGCGGTGCCGCACGCGGTATTTTCCTCGGACCTTTTACGGACAAAATATATAGAGTATTTGGCTCAGAAATATAAAGTAGTGGTTTTGAGCGAAATGTTTGATGCCGCCGAGGCTAAGGAGCGAGGATATTTCCAGTCTTCAAATGTTGCATACATAAAGCGTGATATAGAGAATCCGCGTTTTTGGGGCCGAATGAAATTTTTGCGCGTTGCCCTAATCAATGAGTTTGATTACTTAATTTCGATCAAGCATTTTTATAAGCGCCCCAACTATGCCAATAACTGGAAGAGAAGGGTGGTTCGCATGATTGGTTTGCCGTTCAAATATTTTTTGACCGCTGATTTTTTTACAAAATGGGAATTAAAATACTGCCCCATCTCCCCCCAATTCAATTCTTTACTTTCGGAGTATAAACCGGATCTACTGATTACCGCTACGCCGGGCTTTTCTCCTCTAGAGGCGGAATTAGTTGTTTTAGCGAAGCGCTCCGGCTTGCCGTCGGTAGCGGTTAACTTTAGCTGGGATAACCTGACTATGAATTCCAAGCATATCCGCAAAACCGATTGGTTGATCGCTTGGAATGAGGTGATGCGGCAAGAAGCTATTAATATACATAAATATTCTCCTGAAAAAGTTTCTGTGTCGGGTACTTTGAGATTTGACCCATATTTTGATGACTCCGACGCTGTGATCGGAGCAGGTAAAGAAGAGCCAACGCGGAAAACTTTTTTGGAGTCCAAGGGATTGAACCCAGAGAATAAAACCGTTTTTCACACTACGGTTACTAAGGCTTACCCGTTCCAGAAAAAATATATTAATGATCTGATCAAATTGAGGGATTCCAAAAAAATCCCCTACGTTAATTTCTTGATCCGAATCCATCCCTTGGATTTGATAGAGAACTATTCGGAATTCAAGAATATTCCCGATCTTTGCTTGGAAAGGTCCGGTCAAAATGTAGAAATGAGCTATACCGACCTGCTGAACCTTAAATATTCTTTGAAATATACCGATCTGAACATCAATTATGCTTCTACGATCACCATTGAGGCCTGTATTTTCGATAAGCCGGTCATCAACATTGGCTATTTGGATCGCTTCGCCTTGGCCTATGAGTTCAACCATTATCAACCAATTTATGAAAGTGGAGCGATAAAGTTAGCGAAGACTGACGAGGACTTACCGATCCTTATTAATCAATACTTAGAGCATCCGGAATCAGGAAGGGAGCAGCGGTTAGCAATCGTGGATAAGTATGTACAATTCACTGATGGTTTATCATATAAACGTAGCGTAGACGCGCTAAGCGCAATATTTAAATATTTAAATATTTAAACTTAAAAATATGTCTGATTTATCGAAAGATAAATATATCATTGTTAACTACCACTACGTGGAAGATCCGCGCCCTAAGTCGGCGGGAATTTCTCCCTGTTCGATTGCTGAGTTTGATCGTCAGATCAGTTATTTGTCAAAGAATTTTAAAATAGTCAACTTGGGAGAGATTTATCAGGCCGCGGTTTCCGGTAAGGAGGGGAAGTTTTGTGCTATTACTTTCGATGATGGCCTGAAAGACAATTATGTTAATGCTTTTCCAATCCTCCAGAAATATCAGGCAACGGCTACTTTCTTTATCATTACCTCTGTATTCGAGCATCGTCTACCCGCAGCTCACAAGATCCATATTTTACTTTCTAGATTTACCGCTGATCAGATTATCGATCTTTTCCATACTTTCATAGGTGAGTTTTATCCAGACCTAAAAAACCAATATATCATTCCCAAGGACCGTCGTTTAACAGAGCGTAGGATGCATGAAGGAGTAGCAATGGCTAATTTCAAAGAAACAATGATCGCCTTGCCGGAAGATGTGCGGAGTCAGTTTTTGCGTTATGGATTTAAGATTAATAAATTGAACGAGGAAAAAATCAGTAGCCATTTATTTTTAAATCGAGAAGAAATCAAGGCTTTGCTGGATGGGGGCATGCAAATCGGTTCGCACTCCCATGGTCATTATTCTATGTCAGGAGACGATGAATCTTTTTTGCGAAAAGACGTAAAACTTTCCAAAGAAATTTTATCAGGGATCATCGGCGCTTATCCCAAATGGTTTTCCTATCCGCATGGGCGTTCTAGCGCGGTGGCCGAACGGGTTCTGCGAGAGGAGGGTTTTGATTTAGCGGTGACTATTCAGCGGAAAAAAATAGAGAGCACCGATAGTCCGTTGACGATCCCTCGGTATGATACGATAGATATAAAAGAGTATTTGGATGAGCAAAAGATTTAGTTTTTTAATTCTGGGTTTGGCAGTGTTAGTTGGGGTGCTTTATCTAGCACCTCAACTCCTAATCAAGCGCGCTGTGGAAAATTCCGGTCGTACTTTCGTATTGGCTCAATTCAACCAGCTGCATGATGGGGGAGAAGTCTATTTCCAGTTTGCTCGCGAGGCCGCTGAAGGCCATATTCCGCCTGCCGATCTTTATTTTGACCAGCAGCTCCCCAATATTTATCCGCCTCTTCCACCGGTGATTTTGTCGGTATTGATCCGAATATTCGGAGACGTGACCGGGGCTTATTTGGCCGCGTTGTTTATTTTTCCGGCGATTACCTTTCTGTTCTTCTTTTGGTTGGGCTGGATTGTTTTTGATCGCAATAAGCTTTGGTCGGTTTTTATGGCTTTGACTGGAATTCTAACTCCTATATTTTTAGTAACCTCGCAAATATTTTTAGGCCCTTCATATTTTGCAAATATCGTATTGAAGAATTTTTATCCCGGCATCCAGACCCTGCTACCGCTTTTATTCTTCTCCCGGGTTGATCACCCCCTGATTACCAGCTTAATTTACCTTCCGGCCATCGCTTCGTTGTTGATCTTTTGGAAAAGACCGAGCGCCAAGACGGCGGTTTTAACCGGGTTTGTTTCCGGGCTGCTTTTCTACACCTACTTTCACTTCTGGGCCTATTGGGTGGTGGTGGGCGGGTTGTTGTTGGTAGCGTCACTACTCTTGTGGCGCCATGAAAAAGCTTTGATAAAAAATTTCCTTGGACTGATCGGCGTTTTTATTGTGATAAGTATCCCATATGTAGTTAATCAGTTTCGGTTAAGTCGGTTGCCGGGGTATGACGAGTTTATTAAGCGGGTGGGGGTGGATTTTGGACACGGTGTCGGTTGGCAGTGGTGGCCATATTATTTGATTTACGCCGGAATGGCGATTTTGATTTACGCGGTTCTTTGGAAGAAAGAGAATGAAAAAAAACGAGCGGTTTTTTACTGGGTGGCGTTGTTGTCCGGAGTGGTGGCGTTGAATGTTCAGGTGATTACAGGATTCGTACCGCATCCAGATCATTGGTCTAGAGCCGTAGATCCAATCTTGGCATTGATGATATTTGAGATCATTTATCATCTAGCGAAGAGAGCTTCGGCTCGTTATCCAAATTTCAAAAAGGCGTTGCCGATAGCACTCGCTTTGCTGATGGTTCTACTTGTGGCGAAAAAGGCGGTGAACGTGGCCGGCTTTGTGAGGCCTGACCCGGAGTCGCTGGTTCAGTACGCGATGCCGGAGGATTTGTTGGAATCTTGGCGATGGATGGATGAAAACCTGAAAGAACCAAAGATTATTTCGCCTTCTATCATCACGACTATTTATTCCACGGCATTCAGTTCGGCGCGGCCGTTTTTGCCATCAGGTGGCGTTATCCCAATAACCAACGAAAAACTGGAAGACCTTTTTTTGATTGCCAATAAAGTTTTTGGAGTGAGTGTGGATGTAGTGGAGAAGCGATTAAGAGGGGGCGTGGGATTAGATTGTAAATATCTTTGCGATTGGAACCCTGCGCTCGTGAACATCGAGGGAGCTTCAGGGTTTCTGTACTCCTCTTATTTTAAGCACCTGACGGGCTCTAAGGCGGTACCGGAAGAAAAGATTGCCGAACTTTCTCGTAAGTATCGGAAAATTCGAGCTGATTGGGATAACTTGGGGGCGAATTATGTCTATTATGGGCCGCTCGAGAGGCAATTTTCCACAATTGATCCAAAGAAAGATTCTCGGTTGGAATTGGTTTATAAAAATACCTCGGTAGAGATTTATAAAATTAAGCGCTAGAAGATCTTTGCGTAGGTTGATTTTTTTGGGCTAAATGGTCTAGTATTCAGGGTATGAAAGTAGTTATCTTGTGCGGCGGGAAAGGAATGCGGCTCCGCGAGGAAACCGAGCACAAACCTAAGCCATTAGTAACTATCGGCGAGATGCCGATTCTTTGGCATATTATGAAAACCTACGCCCACTATGGGTTCAGGGATTTTGTGCTTTGCCTGGGTTATAAAGGCGAAATGATTAAGGATTATTTTCTTGGCCTTGATGAAGCGGCCAACGATTTCACCCTGAAGCTTGGTTCCGGACCGAAAGTGATTACTCATCACAACAAGCGTGGTTTGGCGGATGACTGGAATATCACCTTCGTGAATACCGGCCTGAATTCCAATACCGGCTCCCGCCTCGCTAAAATAAAAGATTTCATTGGCAATGACGAAGAGTTTTTGTTGACCTACGGCGATGGCGTCGCGGACATTGATATCAACGCTGCGGTGGCCTACCACAAGCAGAAGGGGAAGGTGGCTACACTTTCCGGAGTGAATTGGATTAATCCTTTTGGTGTCATTGAGCCGCAAGATGGATTAGTGGCGGCCTTCAAAGAGAAGCCCCGCTCCAAGGCCTTCATCAACGGCGGATTTTATATATTAAACAAGAAAGTTTTTGACTACGTGAAAAAAGACGAGGACTGCATTTTGGAAAAAGAACCGATGGAAAAATTATCGCGGGAAGGTCAGTTGGCAATCTATGAGCATCACGGATTCTGGTACTGTGTAGATACGATGAAGCACTTAGAAGATTTGAATGTGATGTATGCCTCCGGTAATCGTCCGTGGATGGTTTGGGAAAATAAAACGACCGAAGTTTAAACTTCGGTCGTTTTATTCCAGTAGAGTTTTTCGTCAATCTCCTTCTTGTCTTTCAGGTGATTGATTTGCTTAAGACGAATGAAATGCCGCTGTTCTAAGGGTTTTTCCGGTAATCCATGTTTTTGGAAATCATCCCGTAGTTCTTCCGCCGCTTTTTTCAGGTCCCATTTAAATTTGAAATCTGGAAGTATTTTCTGCAGTTTTTGGAAAGACACTCGATAACTGCGGGAATCTTTATCGGGCTTGTCCGATAGGGAAATTTTGGCCTTTGGGAAGACTCCTTGAACTATCTGCGCTATTTCTTTGACTTGATAGTTTTCTTTATCCTGGCCGCAATTAATCGCTTCTCCGCGCACTTTTTCTTCCGGAGTCTCCAGAAAGGCCACGAATAGCCGAGCGATATCTTCTGCGTGAATCATCGGCCTCCACGGAGTTCCGTCGCTCAAGATTTTCACCTCGCCAGCCGAGAAGGCATTGGCGGCGAAATTATTCAGCACTATGTCTAGGCGAAGCTTGCTGGAAGAGCCATAGGCGGTGGCGTTACGGAGGATTATCGGGCAGAATTTTTCATCGGCCATTCCTTTTAATACTTTTTCAAATTCTACTTTTGATATTGCATAAGCTGTTCGTGGGTCGGTGGGCGTTTCTTCGTCCACTGGTTTTTCTCCGCCGAGAGCTCCATAGATACTACAAGAAGAAGAGAAGAGGAATTTTTTTACGCCTGATTCTTTGGCGAGCTTGGCGAGCCGGATGGAGCCGTTGAGGTTGATGTCCATTGTGAGCTGGGAGTCTAGTGCTCCCATCGGATCGTTAGAGAGGGCGGCCAGATGGCAGATGGCATCTACGCTGGAGAGGTCGCTTTCATTGATATCCCGCACGTCTTTTTTAATGGCGGTAAAATTGGCGGTCTTTTTGAAAACGCATTCCGGGTCGTCAAAATAGCCGGCATCCACGCCGAGCACTTCGTATCCTTTTTCCTGCAATAACGGCACCAGCAGAGAGCCAATATAGCCATTACTGCCGGTTACCAGCACCTTTTTTAGCTTATCCATATAGCGCAATGATTATGAAACAAAAACTGGAAAATATAAAGCCCCGATTTTGTCGGGGCTTTGTTTTTACATTTCGTCGCGAATTCTAAGATATTCAAACATCTCGGGGATGGTGGCGTTTGGAGTGAAGTCGACGCCGTCCTTTTGAGCGTACTTCACGATTCGGTCGTATTCACCCTGTACGTGGTCTACGAGCGTCCCGTCCATCGTTCCGCCACCGAGTAGCGGTTTCGCGAGCGGTTTGCTCCAATCCACTACGTGGAAAGTGCGATTGTACGCCTTCACGAAGATGCCCAACTTTTTCATCGAGGCGATGATTTGCAGGAAACAGCGGAGTTGGTGATGTGGAGCAGTAACGATTGTCACTGCTCTAAGATCTTGATCGTGCATCATCTTCAGCAAAGTTTCCGATTCGGCAGCGGTGTGATCGGCTCCTGCGATTATGCTGATGTCATCACGCCTAACTCCACAGCGCTCTAGTTCATCGGTAAATACTTCTAGGCCGGGATAGGCGAGGCCGCGCAAGCTGCAGACTAGATGCGAATGGCCGTTCAAGAAAATATTCTTCGTCATCTTCTCTTTGTAGAACCGACCGATTGTGATTGCGGCCTCTCGGTTGTGTGCGGTGCTGGTGGTCGGGCTCCCATGCCAGAACAGACAGTCGGTTTTCTTCTCCTTGTCCATGAGGACCATCAGCACGGCCTTCATCATTTCGGCGCTTGTCGGCTCCCACTTCACGGGCCACCTCCTTTGTTGGGGTTCTGTGGGAAATAATAAATCAAAAAACCAGTAATGTCAAGGTTGAAAGAAAGCCGATTTTATCGTAAAATATCGGAGTATGTTAAGTGAACCGAAAGCGGTTTTAGTGACCGGGGCGACCGGTTTTGTGGGTTCTCATTTGGTGCAGAGATTGACCAATGAGGGATATCAGACCCATATCTTATTGAGAACAAAGTCCGATCCGTGGAGGATAGCGGACATTTTGCCGAAACTGAAAGCGCATAATGTGGACCTGACTGATAGAGAAGGATTAGTAAAACTGATGGAAGAGGTGAGGCCGAACTTTATATTCCATTTGGCAACCGCCGGGGTTTATGGAGGGAAGTCTTTACCTGATCAAGATCTTTTGAAAATAAATTTGGGCGGATTCTTAAATTTGGTGGAGGCAACTAATGATCTCGAATATTCTTTGTTCGTTAACACTGGAAGTTCAAGTGAATACGGTCCCAAAAATGAAGCGATGAAAGAGGGTGATGTGTGTCAACCTTCAAATATGTATGGGATCACCAAGTTGGCCGCCACTTTATACGGCCAGGCAGTCGCTGCGACCCACAAAAAGCCGATCGTGACTTTGCGGCTTTTCTCTCCGTTCGGCTCGCACGACGATGCCAAGCGTTTTATGGCGATTGCTGTAAGCGGGGGAATAAAAAATGAGGAATTGATCCTTAGTAACCCCACAGCTGTGCGCGACTTTATTTATATTGACGATGTGATTGATGCCTATCTACAATGTATGAGCAAAGCGGAAGCGCTTCGCGGCCAGGTGCTCAATATCGGCAGTGGCATAGAGATTGGCATTCCGTCCCTGTGCGAGAAGCTAAAAGAAATAGGCAAGTTTACCAACACTATCCGTAAGGAGCCGGGTCAGCCGAGGCTGGGAGAGTCTCCGAGTTGGCAGGCGGACATCACGAAAGCCAAAAAGTTGTTGGGGTGGCAACCCAAGCGTTCGCTGGAAGAGGGGCTGGAAAAGACTATTACTTGGTTTAGGGAGAATCTTAAATCTTATGAATAACCATCTGACACAAAAGAAAATTTCCGTAGTGATTGCCTGCTACAACGAGGAGGCAAACATCCGGACCTTATACGACCGGCTGATTAACGTTTTTAAAGACATCACCCCTCACTACGAATTTATCTACGTTGATAACAACAGCACTGATAGTTCGCCGCAGATCTATAAAGAGCTGGCGGCGCAGGACAAATCCGTTTCCGCCATATTAATGGCCAGGAATTTCGGAACTTCCGATTCTTCTTTTTCGGCCGGTACCGAATATGCCTCCGGCGACGCCGTGATCTGGATAGACGGTGACATCCAAGATCCTCCGGAGTTGATAAAAGAATTCGTGCAGAAATGGTTGGAAGGCAATGATGTTGTTTATGGCATCCGGGCGAAGCGCGATGCCAGCTTGGTAATGAAGCTAGGTTCTAAGTTGTTCTATCGTGTCTTTAACAAAATGTCTTATATCCATATGCCGGTGGACGCGGGAGATTTCGGCTTGATGGACCGAAAGGTGGTGGACGTCTTCAATCAGCTGCCGGAGCGCGACCGGTTCGTGCGTGGATTACGGGCTTGGGTAGGCTTTAAGCAGACCGGAATACCGTACAAGCGAGCCGACCGCCAAGCAGGAGTGAGTACGCAAAAGATTTCGCGTTATTTTTACACCTTCCGCAAAGGAATCTTCTCCTTTTCTTATTACCCACTTTCCCTGATCACTTATCTGGCTGTTTTCGCTTTCTTTATTTTGGTGGCGGCAGGAATTATTTACCCGATTTGGTCCATTATTGATCCCGCGCCTTCCGGATTCCTGACAATCTTAATGATTGTTTTGTTTATCGGCAGTGTGCAAATGATTTCTCTGGCAATCTTGGGCGAATATCTTGGAAGAATTTTTGAAGAAGTGAAGGGTCGGCCGAAGTATGTAATTCGGGAGATTATTAACGATAAAAGAAAATAATGAAGTTATCCGACTATTTAATTGAATATCTACGCGACCAAGGGGTGAAGGATGTTTTTTTGGTAACCGGAGGAGCGGTGGCGCACATCGTGGACTCTTTTCGAAACATAAAGGGCATTGATTATGTGTGCACCCAACACGAACAGCCGGCGGCGATGGCGGCAGAGGCTTACGCGCGTGTTACCGGAAATATTGGAGTGGCGATGGCGACCAGTGGGCCGGGAGCGACTAATTTAATTACCGGAATGTGTTGCGCTTGGTTTGATTCTATCCCGACGGTTTATATCACGGGGCAGGTCAATCGCGGAGAGTCAAAAGGAAAGAGCGGAGCGCGGCAGGTCGGTTTCCAGGAAACCGACATTGTCAGCATGGTGAAGCCAATCACTAAGTACGCAGTATTAGTGGATGATCATTTGAAAATAAAATATTACTTAGACAAAGCTTTTTATATGGCCAAAGAAGGCCGGCCCGGACCGGTTCTGATTGATGTGCCGATGGATGTCCAGCGGCAGGAAATTGACCCAGCGAAACTCAGGGGTTTTAACGCGCCGAAAGAAAAAACTGTGGATGCGGTTTTAAAAAAGAAAATTAAATCCGCCTTGGCATTGGTTGCGAAATCCCAGCGCCCGGTAATCCTTGCGGGTGGGGGAATTAAGTTAGCTAAGGGCAATGCTGAGCTTTTGGAATTCATTAAGAAAACCGGCTTCCCGGTAGTTACCTCTTGGAGCGGATTTGACCTAGTGCCGCACAACCATAAAATGTTGGTAGGGCAATTCGGAGTTTATGGAAACCGAGGAGCTAACTTTGCCGTGCAAAATGCTGATTTGATAATTAGCGTGGGTTCTCGTTTGGATACAAGGCAAACCGGCGGCCGTCCGGCTACTTTTGCCAGAGAGGCAAAAAAAATTGTTGTGGACATTGATCAGTCTGAGCTGGATAAGCGCCGAGGTCTGACTCCTGATGTTGAGATTTGCGCCGACGCTAAGTTATTTTTGAAAGAGATGAATCAATCTCTTAAAGATATAAAAATTCCCAAGATTGATTCATGGCTGAAAAAGGCGGCTGAATGGAAAGTGAAATATCCTACAGTTCTCCCTGAATATGAAAAGCAAAAGGGCAGCGTTAATTCCTATGTTTTCGCTAAAACTCTTTCCGAAGAAGCCGCGGCGAATTCAATCGTCCTTCCCGATGACGGAGGCAACCTTACTTGGACAATGCAGTCTTGGCAGCTGAAAGAAGGCCAGATGCTTTTTTCGGCCTTCGGGAATTCTCCGATGGGTTATTCTTTCCCGGCGGCGATTGGCGCTTCTTATGCCGCCGACCACAAACGTCCGGTGATTTGTATCATCGGTGACGGCAGTTTCCAGATGAATATTCACGAACTGCAAACCGTTGCTCACTATAAGATTCCAATCAAGATATTTATTTTGAATAATCACTCTTACGGAATCATCAAGCAATTCCAGGATATGTATTTTGGTGGCCGACACGAGGCTTCTTCCTCGGACAAAGGCTATAGCTGTCCGGATTTTATTAAAGTTGCTCAAGCATACGGGCTAAAGACTGTTTCTATTAATAATCATCAGGAGTTACGGAAAAAGATTAAGGAGGTGCTGGCCTCTAAGGAGGCAGTTCTATGTGATGTGTTGTTGGATGAAGGGCAAAAGTTGATGCCGAAATTGGAATTCGGAAAATCGATTGAAGACTTGATGCCTTATTTGCCGCGCGAGGAGTTTAAGAAAAATATGATCGTGAAGCCGTTGGACGAACCAAGATAATGGAGCATCAATTTTCTAAAGACGCAAAAAATTTAGTTGGCAGCCCGATGTTCAAAATGATGGCGCGGGTGCAGGAGCTGGAAAAGTCCGGCAAGAAGATCATCCATTTTGAAATAGGCGATCCCGATTTTTCCACGCCTCAGCGTATTACCGATGCGGCAATCGATGCTTTGAAGGCCGGAGAAACTCACTATGTGAATTCTTCCGGTATGGCCCAGCTACGCGATGCTATCTGCGATTCCACCGAAAAAGATCTGGGTTGGAGGCCGGAGCGTGAGCAGGTCGTCGTTGCCCCAGCGATTTCTTTTATTTATTTTACCGTCCGGGCGTTGGTTAATCCCGGTGAAGAAGTGATTGTAGCAGAGCCGGGCTATTCTTCATATTTTTCTACTTTTGACTTCATCGGCGTAAAGGCCGTCACCGTTCCGGTATTTGAAAAGAATAATTTTCGGCTAGCGGCGGCCGATCTGGAAAAAGCGATTACTCCAAAAACTCGGTTGGTAATTCTCACTTCTCCTAGTAATCCGACCGGGGCGATGATGACCAAGGAGAATTTGACGGCCATCTACAAGCTGGCGGAGAAGCATAATTTTTATATCTTGAGCGACGAGGTTTATAAAAAAATGACTTACGACTTGCCCTTTAGCTCCATTTCGGCCAACGACCGTTGCCAGGAACGGGTGATTATTTTGGATGGATTTTCAAAGGCTTATGCAATGACTGGCTGGCGTCTGGGTTATTCTATTGCTCCGAAGCCAATCGCTGAAAAATTAGGATTAATGATTCAGACGGTCATTTCCAATGTGCCCCCATTTATTCAATTGGCAGGCGTTGAGGCCCTTTCCGGAGATCAGAGCAGTATAAAAGTGATGATGGATGAGTATCGAAAGAGAAAGGATGTGATGATTAAAGGATTTAATGAATTGCCTGGAGTTTCCTGCATAGATCCCGATGGAGCTTTTTATGCATTTCCGAATATTCAGAAAACCGGAATGACCAGCAAAGAATTTGCGGAATTTATTTTAGAAAAGGCCAACGTTGCGCTGTTGCCCGGCACTGATTTTGGGCCGCACGGCGAGGGATATTTACGTGTTACCTTTGCCACCTCTTTGTCTAATATTGAAGAAGGGCTTCGCCGGATGAAAGAAGCGCTGTCAAAAAAATAAAATGGATAAAGAAATAGCGGGTTTCATAAAAAAGTATTACCAGAAGAACTTCGCGGGGAAGAAATTCGTTCCCGGCGAAACACATATTCCCGCTTCGGGAAAATCTTTTGATTATCAGGAGATGGTTTTGATGACGGAAGCCGTTTTGGATGGTTGGTGGACCGAGGGACGGTTCGCGGCGGCTTTTGAGAAGCAGTTGGCCGAATTCGTAGGCGTCAAACATTGCGTTACCACCAATTCCGGATCTTCGGCCAATCTTCTGGCTATTTCCGCGCTGACTTCTTATCATCTGGGCGAACGACGCTTGAAACCGGGAGATGAAGTGATTACTTTGGCAGCCGGATTCCCAACCACTATTAATCCGATAATTCTTCATCAAGCCATCCCGGTTTTCGTGGATATTGATCTCGCGACTGCCAACGTGGATATTGGAAAATTAGAGAAAGCTTTCTCTAAAAAAACTAAAGCTGTGTTCCTTCCTCACCATCTCGGCAATCCATTTAACGTGGCAGCCGTTCAGAAGCTTTGCAAAAAACATAAAGCCTGGCTGATAGAGGATTGTTGCGATGCTCTGGGGGCGAAATTCGGTGGGAAGCGCGTCGGCAGCTTCGGCGACTTGTCCACCTTCAGTTTTTATGCCGCACACCACATAACCAGCGGAGAAGGAGGAGCGATAATGACCAATGATGAGCGGCTGGCCGCCATCGTGCGTTCATTCCGTGATTGGGGTCGGGAATATTGGTTCAAGACTGGCGAGGATATCCGACGCAACAAAGGCCTGGGAACGGTTAAGCACAGCAAGCTTCCGGCTGATTACGATGATAAATTTATCTTCTCCGAGATCGGCTACAACCTGCGCCTGACCGATATGCAGGCCGCGCTGGGTTTAGTTCAACTCGGAAAGATCGGAGAGTTCGCGAAACGTCGGGAAAGCAATTTCCAATATTTGTATAAGTTGATGAGCCCGTATAAAAAGTTCTTTATTTTGCCGGGCATGGAAAAATCCGCAGCGCCTTCTTGGTTTGGATTTTTAATGACCCTGAAGCCGGATTGCCCATTTACTCGTAAGGAATTCGTGGATTATTTGCACAAACACAACGTTGGTACCCGTATGTTCCTCGCCGGCAACGTTATCAAGCAGCCGTACTTCCAGATATATAAGGTAAAGTTTAAAGCTGGGAATCTTGCCAGCACGGATTACGTTTTGAGTAATTCCGTTTGGGTCGGAGTCCATCAGGCGATTGATAATGAGAGGAGGGAATATATGGGGAAAGTCTTGAAGTCGTTTTTGGCGAAGTATAAATAATGACAAAGACCATTTTTATTACGATCTTCCAAGGAGTGGAGGCGCGTAATATTCTCCGAACCGATATATATAAGGAATTGGTTGGTCGTCCGGATGTTCGGCTGGTTCTTTTTACCGACAGTGAAGAGAAAAGGAATTATTATCAAAAGGAATTTAACGGTCCGAACGTGATCTATGAGGTCGTTGGGGAATATCACGCTCGCGGCATTCAGAAATTTTTTGGTGCAGCCAAATTCAATCTAATTAATACTGCCACGGTTGATATTAAAAGAGATATCCTGTTTTTCAAAGAACATAGTTATCTGAAATTTTATCGGCGGTGGCTGATCAATCGGCTGTTCGCGCGCAATTTTGTTCGCCGGATAGTTCGCTGGTTGGACTGGCGGTTGGTTTCTGACCAGTTTTTTAAAAAGTATTTTGATCAATACGATCCGGATCTAGTCCTATCAGCACATCTTTTTGGTGGCACAGAGACCGCAGTGATTCGGGAGGCGCGCCGTCGTGGAGTTGTCAGCGTCGGATTGATCAATTCCTGGGATAAACTGACCGCCAGAGCAATGATCCGTTTGCTTCCGGATTGGATGATTGTTCATAACGATTCAGTGAAAAAAGATGCGATTATTTATGCCGATATGCCAGCTGGTCGCATCTTCGTTTCCGGCATACCCCACTTCGATCGGTATAAGACCGGGACCAGGGCTCCGCGCGATCGCTTTTTGCAAGAGATCGGCCTTGACCCCGATAAAAAAACCATTTTGTATCTTCCAGTCGGTCGCGCCGCCAGTGATGATGATGCCGATATGATGAAATTTTTTGCCGATCTGTTATCGGATAAACGTTTGAAATTTCCGACTCAGCTGATTTTTCGATTCCCGCCTAATGATGAGATTGTCGCGGAGGGAAAATTTCCAAATGGTGTAGTTATTCAAACACCGGGACGAAGATTCTCTTTGAAACGTGGATCGGATTGGGATATGAATGAGGACGATTTCCGGATCCTAGCCGACACAATTACTAGCAGTGATGTCGTGGTCGGGTATCCTTCAACGATGATGATAGATGCGGCGATTTTTGATAAGCCGGTGATTAACATTGCATATGAGCGGCGCCCGCATCCCCGAAATTTCATCCTCTGGGCTTACGAGGTGGATCACTATCGGTCCGTGCTCAATACCGGCGCCGTCCGGTTGGTTAAGAATGACGATGAATTAATTGATCAGCTGAATGCTTATTTTGCGGATCCTTCATCGGATCGTGAGGGGCGCCGTCGTTTAGTCGCGGAGCAATGCGGCGCACAGGACGGTAAGGCGGGAAAGCGGGTGGCGGATTTTTTGCTAAACCGTATTTAAAACGATACTATTAAACCAATGATCTCATTTGAAATATTAAGGAAATACAGTGACCGGGATCGAGCTGATATTAATCGGCTCCTTCCTCAAATTGCCGAAAAACCTCATTTGTTATCAAAGAAAGAATTCCAGAAAGTTTTGAACGAGAAGGACAATTGCAATCTGGTGGTGGCCAGAGACAGCATTAAGAAAAGGATCGCGGGGATGGCTGCCGTCACTTTTGCTCGAGTCCCTACTGGTCTTTTGGCGATGGTTGAGGACGTGGTAGTGGATTCCGATTATCGTGGAATGGGTATTGGAGCTAAGCTGACCGAAAAGTTGATCGCCTTAGCGAAGAAAAGGATGGCGAAGCACATCAGTCTTACGACTAATCCGGCGCGCGAAGCTGCCAACGCCATGTATAAGAAAATGGGGTTTTTTTTGAAGGAAACTAATTATTACCGCATCAACTTGCACCTACCAAAGCCCAACCTTAAGAGGGGTAAGAATCTATAGGGTGTATTGGATTTTTCCTGATTTTGTTGCATAGTCTTAGGGAAATTATGGAGTATATAAAGCTCAAGCGGCGCAAGGACAACCTGATTATCCTGCGTTATCCCGACGGCCACGAAGTGGTCAGCTTGGTAAGTGAAGTTCAGCATCCCGTGATTCGGGAAGCCTTGGAGTCTCGGAGCTTTCGTGGCGGGCTGGATTTGGTGGCCAGTTCCGCAATCGCCAAGCGAGAAGATGTCCTGCAGGCATTGGATCGCGAATCGTTAACCTCTTAAAAAAATGGAAAAAATTTTGGGTATCGGTGTGGATCTTGCAGAGGTCGGGAGGTTTCGGAAAATGCCGTTTAAGCGGCATTCCGATTTCTATAAAAAAATTTTTACCGCGTCGGAGATAAAGTATTGTTTATCGAAAGAAAATCCTTATCCGCACTTCGCCGCTCGCTTTGCCGCCAAAGAAGCGGTGCTTAAGTGTATTCAAGGTACTATTTATAAAATTTTGGATGTGGAGATTTTCAATGATAAAAATGGAGCTCCGAGTGTTAAAGTTAAAAAGCAGCGAGGAAGATTTTTGGTTTCGCTTTCGCACACCAAAGATCACGCTATTGCCACAGCAATATGGTTAAATTAATTCAAGAATATTTTTCCGCATCAGCCGAGAAATTTCCGGATAAGATTGCGGTTAACTGGAAAGATCAAAATATTACTTTTGCGGAATTAGAGAGCCGGAGTAATCAGCTGGCTTTCGCTCTCAAAGGATTAGGGGTGAAGCGAGGAGATCGCATAGCTTTTTGTCTTCAAAAATCTCCCAAAGCAATTCAAGTAATTCTCGGAATTTTGAAGGTAGATGCGGCCTATGTACCTTTGAATCCCAGAGCTCCGGAAGCAAGGATCGCGCAAATGATTAACGACGCGCAGCCATCGGTTGTGATTTGCGAACGGGCTACTAAGGCTTTGGTGAAAAGTGGCAAGGTTTTTGATTTGGACGAAAAGGCAGAAATGCTAGCAGATATGCCGGTCAGTGCGATGCATTGCAAAAATACCTCCGTTGATCTTGCCTACATCCTTTACACTTCCGGCTCTACTGGTATTCCTAAGGGCGTAATGATTACGCATGGCAATATTATCAACGCAACCGATTGGGCAGTAGAAGAATTTGGTATTAGCGAAAAAGATAGGATGTCTCAGCATCCGCCGTTGCACTTTGACCTCTCCACTTTTGATCTTTATTGCGCTTTTAAGGCAGGAGCGACTTTGTATTTGGTGCCGGAGGAGTTATCCTTATTCCCGGGCCAGCTTCTGAAATTTATTGAAGAGAGTAAATTAACTATTTGGAATTCTGTGCCATCAGTTTTAGTTTATCTTTGGAACTCGGGTTTAATTAAAGAGGATCGTTTATCACTGGTACGGAAATTTTTCTTCAATGGCGAAGGATTTCCGACCCGATTTTTGGCCGAGTGGATGAAAACTTTTCCGAAAAAAGAATTCGTGAATATGTATGGGCCGACCGAGACGACCGTTCAGTGTACTTTCTATCGGATACCAGAGGCGCCGACCGATCTGACCAAGTTGGTGCCTATCGGCAAGGCCTGTCGCAATGTGGAAGTTTTTCTTGTGGATGGAGAATTGTGTGTTGCCGGCGACGGCGTGGGGCTGGGGTATTGGAATAACCCCGAAAAGACAGCAGTCTCATTTGTGGATATTACGGGCAAGGGGCGAGTCTATAAAACCGGAGATTCGGGTCGGTTACTTCCGGATGGCAACTATGAATTTATCGGGCGGAAGGATTTTCAGGTAAAAATAATGGGCAATCGGATAGAATTGGGCGATGTGGAGGCGGCTTTGTTAGCTTTGCCATATATCGAAGACGCTGCAGCGGTTGCGATAGACGCGTCCGCAACAGGAGGGCAGGAGCTTATCGGTTTTGTGAAGTTGAAAGAAGCGAAGGAGGAATTGATGATCAAAATAGATTTGGCAAAACTTATTCCGCAATATATGGTTCCGGCAAAGATAGTAGTGCGTCCTCTTTTGCCCCGTACCAGCACCGGGAAGGTGGATCGTAATGCTTTAAAATCAGACTATGGAGATAAAAAATAAAGTTCGGGAATTTCTTAAAACAGAAACTCAAAAAGAAATTACCAACGATTCGGAGAATCTGATTACTTCCGGAGTGCTCGATTCTTTTTCGATGATTAAATTGATTACTTTTATTGAGAGCGAGCTAAAGATCAAGGTGGATATGGAAAAATTATCTGCGGAAAATTTTAATTCCATCGAGAAGATAGATGAATTTCTTCGGTAAATAGGCTTGCCAAAAGCAGTAAATTCTCGTATATTTTTTATTATGAAAAAGGCGCTTATTACTGGAATCGCCGGCCAAGACGGAAGCCATTTGGCAGAGCTTTTACTCGGAAAGGGATATGAGGTTCACGGAGTCATCCGACGTTCTTCCAGCTTCAATACCGCCCGCATCGCCCATCTTTTTAGCGATATTCATGAGCCCAACCAACGGCTCCATCTCCACTATGGAGATCTCTCTGATGCGGCGATGATTCGTAAAATTATTTATAAGATATCCCCGGATGAGATATATAATTTGGGCGCTCAATCGCATGTGCGGGTGTCGTTCGATATTCCGGAGTACACCGCTGACATTACCGGTTTGGGCGCGCTTCGGGTTTTGGATGCAATTAAGGATTTTCAGGAACACACAGGCAAGAAAGTAAAATATTATCAGGCATCTTCTTCGGAGATGTTTGGGGCTGCTGTTCCGCCGCAGAATGAAGAAACGCCGTTTTGGCCAAGAAGTCCGTATGGCGTGGCCAAGACCTTCGCCTATTATACAACTAAGAATTATCGGGAGGCCTACGGAATTTTCGCAGTGAACGGAATTTTATTTAATCATGAAGGTCCGCGCCGTGGAGAGACGTTTGTGACCCGGAAAATTTCCCGAGGAGTTGCCAGAATTAAAGCCGGATTGGATAAGAAAATTTATCTGGGATATTTAGATTCGCGGAGAGATTGGGGGTATGCTCCGGAATACGTAGAGGCCATGTGGATGATGCTTCAGCAGGACAAGCCGGAGGATTATGTTATCGGTACCGGAGAATCCCATTCAATTCGGGACTTTTTGGATGTTGCGTTCGCTCATGCCGGATTAGGAGATTGGAAGCCCTATGTGGAAATCGATCCTCGCTACCATCGTCCAGCGGAGGTAGAGAATCTGGTCGCCGATACTCGGAAGGCCAAAGAAAAACTCGGATGGGTCGCCAAGACTAAATTCCATGATTTAGTGAAGATAATGGTGGACGCTGACATTAAAGCGATATGCCCAGACAAATTAGAAAAATAGGGGTTGGCACGGTGAAGATATCGCCGCTTGCCAAAAAATACGTCAACGAAGCTTTGGATAATCACAGGCTTTCTTATGGGCCGTTTTTACGCAGATTTGAAAATGAATTCGCTAAGTTGCATGCGAGAAAATATGCGATCAGTTGCAATAGTGGCACCGGAGCCTTGCAGATCGCAATCGGGGCCTTGAAAGAAGTTCACAATTGGAAAGATGGAGACGAGGTGATCGTGCCGGCGCTGACTTTTATCGCCACTTCTAATGTGGTTATTCAAAATGGACTGAAGCCGATCTTCGTGGATATCGATCCAGTTACCTATAATATCGACCCTTCGAAAATAGAGGAGAAGATCACCAAGCGCACCCGGGCGATCATGCCGGTCCATCTTTTCGGTCTTTCTTCCGATATGGAAGCCGTGATGAAGATTGCAAAGAAATATAAATTGAAAGTAGTGGAGGATTCTTGTGAGTCCATGTTCGCTGATCATAAGGGAATGCCTGTGGGTTCTCGGGGAGATATTTCCTGCTTCTCTACTTATGCCGCCCATCTTGTGGTCACCGGCGTCGGCGGTTTGTCGCTGACCAACAATCCGAAGTACGCCGTGGTGATGAAAAGCATGATGAATCATGGCCGTGATTCTATTTATATGAATATTGACGACGATGATAAGCTGACTGACGATCGATCAATTTTTAAAATGGCCGACCGGCGTTTTTCTTTCGTTAGAATGGGTTACAGCCTTCGCCTAACAGAGCTGGAGGGCGCGCTTGGCGTTGCGGAGCTGGAAAATCGGCACAGTAATCTGAAAAATCGTTCGATTAACGCCGACTACTTACTCAAAGGACTCTCGAAATTTTCCAATTTGATCCAGCTTCCTTCCTGGCCGAAGCATTCCGAACACGCCTTTATGATGTTCCCGATAGTGGTGAAGGATAAGCAAATCAGCAGGGATAAGTTGATTACTTATCTAGAAAAGAACGGTGTTGAGACGCGCTACATGCTTCCTTTGTTGAATCAGCCCTATTACAAAAAGATCTTTGGTGATATCGAGAAAAATTATCCGGTGGCCCAATGGATCAATAATAATGGTTTTTATATCGGTTGCCATCAGAATCTTTCCCGCAAAGATCTGGATTACGTCATCGAAGTTTTCTCTGATTTTCTTAAAAAATGGATCTAAGTAAAAAAAATATACTTATTACCGGCGGAGCCGGTTTTTTGGGCCGTAGGGTTTTTGACAAGTTGGTTGAGCGCGGCGTGCCGGCTGAGAAGATTTCCGTTACTCGGTCAAAAGAGTACGATCTGCGTGATGCCGCGGCCTGCAAAGAGGTCGTTAAGGGGAGGGATATCGTTATTCATCTGGCGGCCATCGTCGGCGGTATCGGCTACAATCGTAAGCATCCCGGAGTGGCATTTTACGACAATGCGGCGATGGGGATGAATATTTTGGAGGCCTTTCGGTTGGCGGGTGGAGAAAAATTTGTGGGAGTTGGCAGTGTCTGCTCCTATCCGAAGTTTGCCCCGGTACCTTTTCAGGAAAAAGATCTATGGAACGGTTATCCGGAGGAAACCAATGCTTCTTATGGTCTCGCTAAGAAAATGATGTTAGTGCAATCGCAAGCCTATCGGCAAGAATATGGGACTAATGCCGTCCACCTTTTAATGGTGAATCTCTATGGCCCCGGTGACAATTTTGACCCGGAGAATTCTCATGTAGTCCCGGCTCTGATTCGAAAGGTGGCGGAGGCAAAAAAGGAGGGTCGCCCATTCATAGAAGCTTGGGGCACCGGCTCTGCCACCCGTGAGTTTCTATACGTTGATGATGCTGCCGAAGCGATTGTGCTGGCGGCAGAAAAATATGACAAAGGTGAGCCAGTAAATATCGGCTCCGGTCAGGAGATGAGCATTAAAGACCTGATGGTTACTATCTGTCGGTTGATGGATTATAATGGAGAAATCCGTTGGGATAGTTCTAGGCCCGATGGCCAACCTCGCCGCTGTTTGGATGTCGGTTTAGCTGAAAAAGAATTTGGTTTTCGGGCCAAGACTTCCATGGAAGAGGGGTTTCGTAAAACTATTAATTGGTTTTTGGAAAATCATAAATAATGAAATTAGCGCTCTGCTTTTTAACTTATAACGAAGCGGAATGTTTGAAGAAAATTTTACCTGGCCTCGATACTTCAATGTTCGATGAGGTTTTTGCTGTTGATGGCGGTTCTACCGATGGCACTTTGGATATCTACCAGCAGAAGAATATCCGGGTTATTCCGCAGAAGTCTCGGGGTCGTGGCGAGGCGTTTAAGTTGGCGGAAAAATCTACCGACGCGGATGCTGTCGTGTATTTTAGCCCGGACGGCAATGAAGACTCGGCCGATTTTCCTAAATTTAGAATTTTGTTGGAGCAAGGAGCGGACATCGTGATTGCCTCTAGGATGATGAGGGGGGCTATAAATGAAGAAGATATTTCCTGGTGGCGGCCGCGCAAGTGGGTAAACAATGCCTTTAATTTGGCTGCCAATATTTTATGGAATCGTTCGGGAAAATATATTACCGACTCTATCAACGGTTTCCGGGCTCTGCGTCGGGGAATTATTGAGAGGCTTGGTCAGGACGCCATCGGATACACTATTGAATATCAAAATACGATTCGGGCAATGAAAGCCGGTTTGAAGATCGTGGAATTTCCGACTCATGAAGGTCAGCGCCTTGCCGGTGGAACCCAGGCGCAGTCCTTGAAAGTTGGGCTGCAATTCGTCAAATGTCTTTTTCGGGAAATCGGATTAAGTTTTTCAAAAAATAGGTTCCTTTTGTTACTAGCTGCGAGCGCGGTTTTTGTTGGGTTGGTTTATGTTCTCCCGCCACTTCTAATCGAGAGAAAAATATTGAGTCAGGGGGATTCTTTTTTATTAGTCCAGCCGGAAACTTATCGGGATGAGTTTTTCAGCTATGTTCCGCGTGATCGGGAGGTTTTCGACGGGCACTTCCCGGCGGCGGGCCCCTACGCGAACGATAATCCGCAAACGCTGATGAATCAGTTCCCGCCATTGATATTCTCCGCCTTCATTTATTTGTTTGGCGGTAATGTAGAGTCCGGATATCTTGCTTTGCAATTTGTTTTTTCCGCCCTGGCTTTTTTGTTATTTTTTTCCCTAGGATCGGCAATGATGAAGTCGCGGTTGTGGGGAGTTCTGCTGGGTTTTATTGGAGTTTTCACCTATCTTGCCCAACAGATATTTTATTATGCTTATCGCAATCCGCTTGCTATCTACTTCAATAATTTCATTCCGTTCGTCCGGACGCCGATCTCGAAAATGCCGCTTGCGCGTATTGAAGACCCGCTGATCACCCTCCCTGTTTTTCTAGCCGTGCTTATCGCCTTCTATTCTTTTTGGAATAAACCCAGACGTTCTACTGCGATTATTACCGCCCTGCTTTCTGGATTGCTGGCCTACACCTATCTTCATCATTGGCTTATGATGATGGTCATCATCGGATCAGTTTTTATTCTGGTTCTGCTGACGCGTCGCCACGACAAGGCCTTGATCAAAAATTTCTTGATTTTATTCTCCGTCGCTGGGGTAGTAGTTTTGCCATATTTGATAAATAATTTTTCTTTCCTGGCCACCCATGGAAAAGACTTTGCTTTGCGTTTGGGATTGGAGCAGGGCCGAGGTCATATTTGGCAGATGATCTTTGAAACCCCGATCGTTTTCGACCATATCATCTACTCAATCCTTTTCGCCGTAGTTTATCTGGTTTATTTCCGCTGGCGCCCTGATAGAAAAAAAGGGCTTTTTATGGCCGGCCTTACCTTATCAATGTTCTTGGTTTGGCAGATACCGTTGATTTTGGGATCTTTTCCTCAGATCTCGCATTTTATAAAATCGGTAAGTTTAGTAGCTTTGTTGATCATCGTAAATCTCATTTATGACGTGCTGGTTGGATTGGGTAAACGGGGAAGATTGGCGGCCTTGGCGTTGGGTATTTCTTTAATCGCTGGCCTAGCAGGCAAAAAATTAGTGAATACTTTGATATTCATCAACCCGCCCGCAGGCATCGTGAAAGAGTATAGTTTTCCTAAAGAAATGTTGGATTCCTGGAGTTGGATAGATGCTAATTTGGGCAAAGAGCCGAAGATCGTTTCTTCATCTTTAGTGACCTCGCTTTATCTTGCCGGTAACACCAAGGCGCGCCCTTATCTTCCGACCGGATTTATTTCGGCTTTACCAACGACCGAATTGGAGAAAAGATTTATGTTGGTGAATAAATTATTTGGAGTTACTCCGGAGATGTTGAGTCGGAGGATAAAAGATTTTGACGATGATTTTAGTGACATCTGCGCCGGAGAAGAGTGCTTTAAGGCCTCGCATTTTAATTTTACAAAAAACCGATGGTACTTGGCTGAGCATGGTTGGTATATGACAGAGATGGCTTCTAGTCCGGAAAAGGCGATTGCGGGGTACCGGAAAATGAAGGCCTCTTGGAAAGACACTAACGCTGACTATGTTTATTATGGCCCCTGGGAAAAACAGTTTGGCGCTGCCCGTCTTTCGAGCGACCCCAATCTTAAGCAGGTCTTCAAAAATTCTTTGGTAGAGATATATCAGATCCAGAGATAGCTTCTTGATTCACTAGTGATTCTATGATTAAATCTTTGTATTATGGAAAAAGTTGGGTGCGAGGTCTGCGCTTTTCGTAATCCCAGGGCGACGGTCACGGCTTTGATTTTGAAAGATAAAAAAGTTCTTTTGGCGAAGCGCACACAGGAACCCTTCTTGGGCTGGTGGGATCTAATAGGCGGGTATATGAGTGAGCAAGAAGTTCCTGAGGACGCCCTGCGAAGAGAAATCAAGGAAGAGTTGTCTATAGATTGTGGTAAAATGGAACTTGTCGGATTTTTCCCCGGTTACGCGGAATGGAAGGGGGTAAGTAATCCGATTCTTTCTATCGTATATCGAACTGATTTATCTGATCAGAAAATTAATTTAAGCGATGAAATTCTGGAGCTGAAGTGGTTTTCTAGAGAGGACTTGCCGCCGGTTGCCTTCGACTCAAATAATAAAATTATAGAACATGCTAAAAATAGAGGACTTATTTAATGACTGGTCGCCCTTTGACGCCAAAAGCGTTGACGATCTTTGGGGGATAGTTAAGAATTTGCCGGAGCTCGTTGGGAAAGAGAATATTTTTGGTGAAGGGACCGAGGTGCAAAACGCCGCTTGGGTTAGGGGGCCGGCGCGCTTTGGGAAAAAGTGCCAAGTAAGACATGCTGCTTTTGTCGGATCTAATTTTTACGCAGATGATGAGGTGGTGGTTGGACATGCTTGTGAGGTTAGTAATGCCTACGTTGGCAAAGGAACTCACGTCGCGCACATGAATTTCGTTGCCCATTCCATTATTGGGCGTAATTGCAACTTGGGCGCCGGGGTGAAAATTGCCAATTCTAAAGTGCACTTACAGGGGGAGAAACAGGGGGCAATAATCGGGGATAATGTTTTTATCGGTATCGGAGCCTTGCTTTACCCTGGAACAGTAATCGGAAAGAATTGCTGGATTTATCCGGGAGCGATTTTAAGAGGTGTTTATGGTCCGAATCAGGTCATTAAAGTCCGTCAATCTCAGGAGATCGTTCCTTTAAAATAGCTTTGACTTACCACTTATAAAGTGGTAATTTACAAGCACAAAATTGATGGCTATTAAAGCTAAAAATAAACGTAAAATTTGCTTCCCGATTACCAGCCGAATTCACTACGCTCGTCAGAAACATCTTCTGAATCTTATAAACAAGAATCCCAAGTTGGAACTCCAGCTGGTGGTGGGCGGTTCGGTGCTACTGGATAAACACGGTGAGCGTTTTTTGCCTGCGATAGAGGCGGCGGGATTTGTGGTTAATGAAACCCTTTTTAATGTAGTTGAGGGCGGCGGGCATATCGCTATGGCGAAAACTGCCGGCCTGACGGCCTTGGAATTTGCCAACTCACTTTATAAATTAAACCCGGATATCGTTTTGATACGCGGCGACCGTTTTGAGCAGTTGGCCATTGCGATGGTGGCGGCTTATTTGAATAAAACGATCGCTCATATTGAAGGCGGCGATGTCAGCGGCACGATTGATGAAAGCGTTAGGCACGCGATCACTAAGCTCGCCCATATCCATTTTGTGACTAACGAATCGGCTCGCAAGCGCGTAATTCAGATGGGCGAGAATCCGAAATTGGTTTTCAATGTTGGCTCTCCGGATGTGGAGTTCGCTTCTTTGGTAGACAAAAATAATGACGGGAGAGCGGTAAACAAAAGCGGATTGGGCGCAAAGATTGATGTGAGCAAGCCATTTCTGATCGTGATGCAGCATCCGGTCACCACCGAGAAGAACAACCGTCGCAATGCCGAGGAAACCCTGAAAGCAATTGATCAGTTGAATATGCCGACGGTCTGGTTTTGGCCGAACAGCGACGCGGGCACCGGCGATGTCTCTAAGGCGATCCGAATTTATCGCGAGCAGGGGAAATTAAAGAATGAAAAGATCCGCTTCGTTACCGACCTTCTTCCGGAAGATTTTATTGCGCTATTACGCAAATCCGCGGCGCTGGTTGGTAATTCTTCGGCGGGAATTAAAGAGGCTTCTTATCTCGGCACGCCGGTGGTAAACATCGGCACTCGACAAGCTAATCGCTTGCGCGCGGAGAATGTGCTGGACGTCGGCTATCAGGCCGCCAGCATTAAGGCGGGCATCCAGAAGCAGTTAAAGAACGGCAACTATGGAAAGTCCGATCTTTATTTCAAATCTAATTCCAGCAAAAAGATCGTGGAGGTTTTGAGCAAGGTGAAATTAGCGCCGCAGAAAAAGTTCTATGACCAAGCCTAAGATTTTAGGAATTATTACCGCGAGGGGAGGTTCCAAGGGGATTCCCGGGAAAAATATTAAATCGTTACTTGGCAAGCCGTTGATCGCTTACACGATTGATGCCGCCAAAGAATCCGGTGTGATTGACCGGCTGATTTTATCTACTGATGATCCGGCAATCGCAGAGGTAGCAAAGCAATATGGTTGCGAAGTTCCTTTTATGCGTCCGGCGGACATCTCTGACGACAAATCCGCCCATTTGCCGGTGCTTCAGCACGCGGTAAAAGCCTTAAAAGAAAAAGATGGCTATGAGCCGGATTATGTATTGCTACTCCAGCCAACTTCTCCGGCACGGCAAGCCTTTCATATCAAAGAGGCCGCCGGCCTGATGGAAAAAAGCGGGGCGGATTCTGTTTTGAGCGTTGCCGAGATCCCGGAAAATTACCACTATAAAAAAGCGATGTTTGTTGATGAATCCAGAGCCTTGCGCTTAGTAAAAGATGTTGGGCCGATATATGAGCGTGTTTCTCGCCGCCAGGACTTGGAAAAAAACTATTGGAGCGTGGGCTCAATTTATCTTTTTAAGACCAGCCTTCTTTTCGATCCGGCAAAACCGAATTTTTATGGAGAGAAAACCATGCCGTACATAGTCGATGCTAAATACGTCGTGGATATTAATGTTCCCGCGGATTGGGAGGCGGCGGAGAAGGCATTAAAACGACTAACGACTAACGACTAACGAATATGAAGATCTTAATCACCGAACCGCAGGATTACTCTCCAAAGGCCCTCGCGGCCTATAAGACCATGGGCGAGGTAGTTTTGGGCGGCGAACCGAATGCGGACACGGAAGTGATTGTGATTCGGCTGAAAAATAAAATTGATAAAAGCTGGATGGATAAGATGCCGAAACTGAAAGTAATCGCTTCTCCGACTACCGGATTGAATCATATTGATGTAGCCGAAGCGGAGAAGCGGGGAATCAAATTGGTGACCCTGCGCGGGCATACGGAATTTTTGGATAAGATCACTTCCACGGCGGAAGAAACTCTGGCTTTAATTTTGGCATTGGCTCGGAAAATTCCGCAGGCTCACGAACACGTCAAAGCCGGGGGGTGGAACCGCGACCAGTTCAAGGGCCACCAACTGGCCGGGCAGATATTGGGCATTTTGGGCTTGGGCCGCTTAGGAAAGATGGTCGCCCGTTACGCAAATTCTCTGGGTATGAAAGTAATCGCCGCCGATCCGGCTGTTGATGCCAATGCTATGTCGCGGCATAGCGCCGAAAAAGTTTCCATGGAAGAGCTTTTTAAAAAATCAGACGTTTTGTCGGTGCATGTCTTGCTTACCGAGGCGACGCAGAGTTTGATCAAAGAAGACCATTTGAAACTAATGAAGCCCACGGCGCATTTTATAAACACTGCCCGGGCGGAGATAGTAGAAAAAGGAGCTTTGGAAAAAGCTTTGCGAGAAAACTGGATTGCCGGCGCGGCGGTGGATGTGATGTGGGATGAGGAGGGGAGCGGCGCGCATCTGGCCAAGAGCGAACTTTGGGACATAGCGAAAGGCGGTCAGCATAATTTGATAATCGTTCCACATATTGGTGGGGCCACTTACGACGCGATGCAAATAACAGAGGAGTTTATTGCGGATCTAGTAAAGAAAGAATTGCTGAAGTAAGTTAAACTTAAACCATGATCGTTTGGTTTTTATTTGCGCTTTCTAACGCTTTTAGCTATTCGGCGCACAATGCTTATAGTAAATATGTAATTTCTTATTCCAAGCTTTCTAAGTCGGCCGTTATCTTTCTTTCTTCCTTGGTTGCCTCGATCGCTTTATTTTCCGCTGCCTACATTAATGGCATTCCCCAGTTAGATCGAACCTTTTGGATAGCGGTTGTGGTTACCGGCCTTATTAATTCCATCACCGCTCCAATGTTGTTACGCGCCTATCAATTGGGAGAATTTTCTCGAGTTTTTTCGGTGTCTCTTTTGACCCCAGTATTCTTATTATTTACGGCCTTTATATTTCTTGGAGAGATACCTCGTCCATTGGGAATTTTTGGAGTTATGCTGACGGTGGTCGGTTTGTGGTTTGTAGAAAGAGATTCTCGCAAGGAAGTAAAAAAAGAGCTTGCCCCGGAGGCGGGAAAGATCGATCGTGGAGTTTTACTAGCGATCGGCGTGGCCTTGCTTTCTTCAGTCACTGTTAATTTCGATAAATTGGCCGCCCAGCACTCAAGTGTGTTCTTCGGTCCGGCGGTGGCACTCGCAATCATGGCTTTTACTAGCGGTAGTTATTTGATGTTGATTGGAAAATTCCGCCCCTCGCATTTAAAGGGCATTGGCATGCAAGAGATTAGAGGCGTGATTTCTTTAGGTTTGATCGGTGCTTTAAGCAACGTTCTTTTCAATGTGGCGCTATTGATTGGTTTGGCTGTTTACACCATCGCCATTAAAAGAATGGGAATATTATTCGGAATTTTGTGGGGTTGGCTGTTTTTTAAGGAAAAAGATATTGCAAAAAAGCTGATCGGGGCGATGATTGCAATCGGTGGCGTGGTCTTGATACTCTTTAGCTAATGAATAGCGAAAAGATTTGGGAGAAAATTCAAAAAGGGGTATTTATAATCGCTGAAGTCGGCAAGAATTTTATCCAGACAGAAGAAGACCAGCCAGTTGGGGTTTATCTGGAGAATGCCAAGAGGCTCGTTGATGAGGCGGTGGCCGCCGGGGCTGATGCCGTAAAGATACAGACTCATAGCGTGGAGGATGAGATCCTGAATATCAATTTTGTCTCCCCGCATTTTCCAAATTGGAAGAGCGGCGATCGTTATGGTTGGGTGACCAGGAATACCAAAGGCACTCCGGTCAAGGAATTTTTGCTGCCATTGATGCAATATGCCAAAGAAAAAGGGATATTTCTTTTTTCTACACCGATGAGCCGAGGAGCGGCCAAAATTTTACATGAACAAGTGAACACCCAGCTTTGGAAGATCGGCTCCGGCGACATTTTGGATTTCGTAATGTTGGATTATTTGCGCAATACCGATAAGCCAATAATGCTTTCCTCCGGTATGAGTACTCTGGAAGAGGTGGAAAAAGCCGTGAACTTTTTGCGGGAGAAAAATCCGAGAGTGGCGTTGTTGCACTGTGTTTCCAAGTATCCCTGCCCGCCGGAGGATCTTTCTTTGAGAACAATGGATCTTTATCGAAGAAAGTTTGATATGCCGATCGGTTTCTCGGATCACTCAATTGGAATTGAGCCTGACATATTGGCGGTTGCAATGGGCGCTACTATTTTGGAAAAACACTTTTCGGTTTCCCGTGATGTCTGGGGTCCGGATCACAAGGTTTCTATGACCCCCGCGGAATTGCGCGATTTGGTGAGGGGCGTACGTGAGCTGGAAAATAATCCTGCTAAGAAAAAAGAAATTTTGGAAAGTGACTATGGACGCCGTGGAATGGGTGCCGAGGAGAAGGTGCTACAGGACGGAGAGACGGTTTTCCGGCCTTTGTTTCGAAAGGCGTTGATGGCTAGTCAAGATATTCCCCCTGGAATTGAAATAACAAAAGAAATGCTTTATGCCATGCGTCCGCAGGCGATGGCCGGCGGTTTGCCGTCGGAGAAGTATAAAGAAGTGTTGGGTAAGAAAACTAAAATTGCATTAAAAAAGTTTGATCCGATAACTATCGAAGTTCTTATGTAGTTGTTTCTGCCAATTATAGCAAGGAATGGCAGAAATCCGTTGTTGCCATTTTAGCTTAATTTCGGTATCATCTTGCTAGATTAATCCCCTTATAATTCATATGAGGGATTTCCTTGAAAAAAGGAGTTTAGAATGAAAGCGTTGCTTGTCGCGCATGACGTAGCGCCATCGCAGATTTTGGAAATGTTGGCGACGAATATGGAGAAGTCGGGTAGACATCTATGCAGGCGCTGTTTGGCGTTCGGGGTGGCTCCGGATCATCCGTTGGGCCTGGAGGAATTCAAGGAAGTCGATTTTGTTTTGATCGGCATGTCTTCTTCCGCAGTTTTGGCAAAGCAAGAGATCTTTGCCGCTAAAAACGCCGCAGAAAGAGGGATCCCCTTAGGGTTCGTAAGTGATCTTTTCGGCTGCTATAAGCGGCCTTGGTTGGCAGAATATCGGAAGCATACAAAGTTCGTATTTTTGCCGGTTGCACAAGAAGTGCGGGGAGCAAAGTTCCTTTTCCCTAATGCCGAAGTGATCTTTTCAGGAAATCCTTGTTGGGAAAAATATTTTGAGCCGGCCAATCCGGTCGAGGACACAAGGGGAGCGTTGGGTTTCGGAATTGATGACAAGGTTATTATGTGTTCTGGGGGCAAGGGTTTGGTATTGAATATGCTTCTTTACGGTGGAGTTATAGAGGCGGCGCATTTGCTGGATAAAAGATCACAAGAGGGTTGGCGCGTGGTCATTAATCTTCATCCAGGCGATCGAAGTGACCCCGAACTTTATTCTGGATTTGTTACTCATAGTAAGGTTCCGGTGAGAATAGTTCGCGCTCCCGAATTCAGCGCGCACAATCTCATCGCCGCGTCCGACCTTTTGGTGGCGCCGGCATCTAATACGGGCATTGAAGCCGCTTGCATGCGGAAGCCAGTCATCAACTACTTCACAGAACTTTATTTCAACGAAATGGAGAGTTACGACGGAATGAGGATTTGGCCTCCCTGCCAGATGGGTATCAGCTCGCAGGTTTCGAGCAATCCGAGCTCTCTGGCGAATAAGATCTTTGCCTTACTGGTCCACGGAGGCTATAAGCAAGAGATGTTGATTCGGCAGATGAATGTTTTCCCGGTAGTTGCTAACCCAGGCGAAGCTATAAAGAAAATTTGTCAGGCAATTGATTCCCTGGAAGGTCAATAGGTCCCCGATTTTCGGGGGCTTTTATTTTTCGATATTTTGCGCTACAATAACTTTTGTTATGTATCATCCCAAACTTGGCGTAATTGGTGTCGGATGGGTAGGCGCCCAGCTCAAACGATATTTTGAAGAATTTAAGGGCTACAAAACCGGCGTGGATCTGGTGACTTATGATATAGACCCGGCCAAATGCGTGGGCAATATTAATGATGCCGAGGTTATTTTCGTCGTCGTTCCGACTCCTCGTAGCCCGAAAGACGGCTCTTGTGATACTTCCATTGTGGAAAATGCGGTGAGTAAAGTGCAGGGGAGCAAGATAATTGTGGTGAAATCCACCATTCCTCCGGGCACTACTGCTCGCCTGCAAAAGCAATATCCGAATCACAAGTTTTTATTTAACCCGGAATTTTTGAGCGAGAAGACCGCTTGGCACGATATGTTGAACCCCGATCGCCAGATCGTTGGCTTTACCGAGCAGAGTATGGAAGCGGCCGGCCTTGTCCTTTCCTTGTTACCGAAGGCTCCTTTTATGTCCCCGTGGGGGATCAGCACTTATAAACACACCCGCATCAGCGCCACTGAAGCTGAAATGATCAAATACGCCGGCAATGTCTACTTCGCGCAAAAAGTTAACTGGGCGAATGCTTTGGCCAAGGCTTCCGAGAAGCTCGGGGCGGATTATGAAAACGTGCGGCAGGGAATGTCGGCCGACCATCGTATTGGCGATTCACACTTGGATGTTATTCATGGTGGCTATCGTGGTTTCGGCGGCTATTGTTTCCCGAAAGACCTCTCCGCTTTTATGATGTTTGCCAAAGAAAATGGCTTGAATGATGTCCATGATCTTTTGTTGGCCGCTTGGAAATTCAACGGCGACCTTTTGGCGGCCCAAGGATTGAGTTATGATGATGTCAGCCGTCACATCAGCGATCTTGAGCTGATAGAGAAAAAGAAGAAATCCGGGAGTAATCGCGAATAATGAATTCTAAAACTTTAGCCAACTATTACATCTGGAGCATAAAAGCTCTGGTTTTTATAATTCCATTTCTCTCCCTTTGGATCTCCACCTCAATGTTCTTTCCTTATATCACGGGGCGGAATTTTGCCTTCCGTATTTTGGTAGAGCTGGCGCTTGTCCTCTGGTTGGCCTTGGTGGTTTTGAAAAAAGAATACCGGCCGAAGATGACGCCGATGACGATTGCGATTCTGGCGTTCGTAGCGATTATTGGTTTGGCCAATCTGCTGGGCGTGGATCCGTCGGGCAGTTTCTGGTCTCGCTTGGAAAGAATGGAGGGCTATATGATGATCCTGCATTTGGCCGCTTATTTCCTGGTGATGACCAATGTGTTTCGGACCAAAGATGAATGGCTTAATTTCTTTAAAGCGTTCGTGGGGGCAGGTATTTGGGTTGGGGTGTATGGAATGTTGCAGGTGTTGGGCATCAAGGAGGCCATTCAGGGAGGTGGTTTTCGTATTGATGGAACCATTGGCAACCCGACTTATTTGGCGGCTTATCTGACGCTGGTAATAGCTTTGGCGATTATCTTATTCGCGAATGCTACATCCAAATTTTGGAAGTATTTTTACGGTTCCACGATCGGTTTCTTTTTGATGGTAATGTTCTTTACGGTCAGCAGAGGAGCGGTCCTTTCTTTGGTTATGGCCACCCCCCTGTTCCTCGTCCTTTATCTGATATTCAAAAAACCGACATCAGCAGGGGAGTTCAGAACTAGAAAGCTCGTAATTGGATTGTTGGTCGCGGTGATTGTGGTGCCGGCTACTTTGTGGCTGATGCGTAATACAAGTCTGATTCAAAGTAATCGAGCCCTTGCCCGCCTTACTTCTATTTCTTTCAGTGAACACACAGTTCGTTCCCGCGTGATGATTTGGGGTATCGGCCTTCAGGCCTTTAAAGAGCGTCCAATTTTGGGTTGGGGGCAGGAGAATTTTATCCAGGCCTTTTCTAAATATTTCAATCCCGGATTGTATGACCAAGAGCCTTGGTTTGATCGTCCCCATAATATTATTTTTGAATGGCTGGTTAATGGCGGAGTCTTTGGGCTCGCCTCCTACCTCTCTCTTTATGGAGTTTTGTTCTATTACATATGGAAGCTTGGGCGGCGCAAGATTTTTACGATTACCGAATCTATTTTGGTCCTAGTGACTTTGGTGGCTTATTTTTTCCAGAACCTTTTCGTTTTCGAAAACTTCAATACCTATGTGCTTTTCTTTAGCATTGCCGCTTTCTTGAATCGCTCCTATGAGGAGTCTATGCCCAAGCATAGCGTGGAGGACTTGGGTGATCGCCGCTCGCAATCATACGCGGTTTTAATCGCCGGGTTGTTGATCGCATCGGCGGTGATCTATTTTGCGAATATCAAGCCGATCGCTCAAGCTCGCGGAATTATTACTGCCCTGAAAGCTACTGTTTCCTCCGGCAATCCCTTGGCCAATACCCTTGCTGCCTTCAAAGCGGCGATGGCCAAAAATACTTTTGCTAAAGGAGAGACTCTAGAGCAGTTGGCGCGCGTGGCCGGGTTGCTTTTGGGGCAGGGTAATTTTCCCACCGAAGCGAAGCTTCCCTTCCTCCGGTACGCCGTAGATGAGATAGAAAAATACTTAAAAGACAACCCGAAAAATATCCGGCTACATCTGATGGCGGCTAATTTGTATCAAGGGGGTCGCACCCTAGACCCTTCATATTTTGGGAAATCTCGCGAGCATCTGGAGATCGCTCGCCAATTAAGCCCAACCAAGCAGCAGATTCTTTTCCTGCAAGCCGATAATTACTTGCTCACCAATGAGGTTGAGAAAGCCCTGGACGTTTTGGAGGAAGCGGCTTCGTTGGAGCCTACTTATCGGGACGCGCAGGTAAATTATGCTACCGTGGGAATTTTCGCGAACCGAAATGATGTCGTGGTAAAGGTGGTGGAGGCGATGAATCAGAACCGGCTCAACAACCCCGATCTTAAATTACATCCGGCTTTGTTCCATAACTTTATTAGTGATTTGGCGAAATTGTTTGATGTGTATATGAGAGTAGGTCAGCCGCAAAACGCCAAAGCGCTGTATAGCTATTTGCTCAAGCTGGCACCGGACGCTAAATTGCAGGGACTTGAAGCGCCTTATCAGGAAATCGTTAACCGTCTTAAGGGGCAGCTGTAGTTATCCACAGGCGACACTTGCGTTGATTTCAAGCGCCTCTTATAATTAAAAAGTCGTTTTTCATAATAAAAAAATTAATAAAATAAAAATGGTTTTTTCTTTTAATAAAAAGCAGGTCTTGTCGGTTGTGGCGTCAGTGATGGTGTCGGTTTTTGCGGTTACGTTGATGGCGTCGGCCGTCAGCTATATTAGTGATACTAGCGTGGGTGTAGCTACGGCCACTCCCGGCGCGGCGATGGGTGTGAAAGGAGGCGGCATTTTTGAGGGTCTTGTGTCCGCTGATTATTACACATCTACCTCAACCGGAAGTTCTTGGTTGTTGGGCGCTTTGGGAATCGGCACCACTACCCCGGGAGCCGCGATAAGATTGGGCGTGAAGGGAAATTCTGATCTCGCGGGCACCGTGGTTGTAGCAGATGTTTTAGAAGCTTCCTACTTGATTGCTACCTCAACCACAGCTACCAGCACGGTTGGGTTCGGTTTGACTGTGGATACTACCAGCTTGGTTGTTGATGCCGGGAGTAATGGAGTTGGCGTTGCCACCTCCACTCTTGCGACGACTGCCGCCGCCCTCAATGTCACTTTGGGTGTCGGCGCTGGAACTGCCAGCAGCACCGTTTATGTAGGTGGTGGTCCCACTGTCGGCGCGGAAATTATTTTGCGGACGAATAATGGAATTGATTGCGTTTCCATCTCCGCTAGTAGCTTGGACGTAGATGCGGATAACTCTATTGCTTTGATTGGCCGATTAATTGAGTGCCCGACCGAATAAAGTTTTTTAAGAGCTTAATAAAACTAATGAAAAAAGTTCTCACAACTTTATCGGTGCTTGCCTTGTTGCCATCCCTTGTAGCTTTTGCGGCATACAATTCAGTCACGCTTAATAGCGGAAGTTCCATCGTAGTCTCCGTTGGGGGAAGCAATCTTACTTTGTCTGTAGCGAACGGCGCGGTGGAAACTCTAGAAGTGCTCACATCTTCCATGACTGCTACTTTAGTTTCTGGGTCTAGTCTGAATATTGCTTCAACAGATCGGAGAAATTTTACCTACACCGTAGGAAGCGCGATCGCCACCTTTACTTGTGGTAGCTCCTCTTCGGAATTGAGCATCAGCTCTGCAGGCACCCAGAATATTACAGTCACTCCTGGGACCACTACCTGCACAAGTCCTGATGCTGGTGGAGGAGCTGGCGGTGGTTCTTCACCATCTCCGTCTCCGAGCCCATCTCCGTCTCCGTCTCCCTCCCCAGCTCCCGTCCCGACACCAACTCCTGTGCCACCTCCGGCCGTAGTTCCTGCTCCAGTACCGGGAGCGGCCGTGGTTGCCAACGTTCCGGCTGCGACCGTTGCCAACCCCTCTCCCGTGGCGCAGTTGGTTTCCCCGGTGTTTAATAAGAATTTGAGTGTTGGTTCAAAAGGAGACGATGTAAAGCGATTGCAGGAACTTTTAGCCACCGATAAAGAAATTTATCCTGAAGGGCTGGTTACCGGCTATCTTGGTAATTTAACTAAGGCCGCTATCCGGAAATTCCAGCTCAAGTATGGAGTTATTCAGAAAGCGACCGACCCTGGAAATGGAAACCTGGGTCCGAAGACAAGGGCGAAGTTGAAGGAGATATTTGGTAGCGGCACAGTAGCTCCGGCCTCTGGCGCACAAGCGACTTTAGACGCCCTAACCAAGCAGTTGAAAGATTTACAGGCGCAAGCTGCTAAACCAGCCCCTGCCCCAGTGCCAGTCCCATCAACTTCTGCTCAGCAAGCCCAGTTGGATGCTCTAGTAAAGATGTTGCAGGAACTACAAGCTAAAGCTGCTAAACCAGCTCCGGCTCCAGTACCCGTCCCATCCACTTCCGCTCAGCAGGCCCAGTTAGAGGCTGCGTTGAAAGCTTTGAAAGAGTTACAAGCTAAGGTGGCGGCTCAATAAATCTAAACAAAATCCCCCTAGACTATGGGGGGATTTTGTTTTATTATTCAGGCAACGAAATGAAAGGCGTCATATTAGCAGGTGGCTCGGGGACGAGGCTTTATCCGGTGACCCTGGAGACGCCGAAGCCTTTATTGACCGTGAATCGAAAGCCTATTTTAAACCATTTGCTTGGTTTTTTTGCCAAACATGGAGTAGATGAAGCCACGATTCTTATCAATAAGAACCATACCGAAGATTTCCAGTGGTGGCAGAAGCGTTATGAAAATGAGTTGGGAGGAAAGATAGAGTTAGCGGTAGAGCATGAGCCACTCGGCACTTTTGGCGGCTTGAAGCTTATCTCTGAAAAATTAACCGAGCCGTTCATTCTTTCAAACGGAGATGAGTTAAAAGATTTTGATCTGTCCGCGTTGATAGCGGCTCATAAAGCCAATTCCGCAAAACCAATGGCGACTATCGCTTTGGTGAAAGTAGATAATGCGCAAAATTTCGGGGTCCCAGTAATGGAAGGCAATCTGATTATGCAGTTTTTAGAGAAGCCAAAAGATGTGCAATCTAGCTTCGTCAGCTCAGGAATATACATATTAGAGCCAGAAGTATTAAAGTATGCTGATTTTTCCAAGGGATTTTTGATGATTGAGAAAGACATCTTCCCTAAATTGGCGAAAGACGGAAAGTTAGCCGGGCATAGAGTAGAAAATTATCGATGGTTTCCCTGCGATACTTTAGAAAAATGGGAGAAAGCTATTAAGGAGTGGTAGGGTTATTTGAATCGGGACAGTAGACCGAAGTAGAACTTAAATTGAGGCAGTATGGAGAGTTTATGGATCGAGTTCATTTTGCGCCAGATGAGGAAGTTGGTGATTATTTGGGTAATCAGGGTTGCGGCGGCGGCGCCGGCGATGCCCCAGACGGGGATTAGGAGGAAATTGAAGACTACGTTGCCTACGGCGGAAGCCAACACGAACCAGACAAAGCTCTTTTGCGCATCAAAGGCGAAGATGGCGTTGCCGATGAGCGTGGAGGGATAAACTATCAAAATTGTGAAGATAAGGATTCGGAAAGTGTTTACAGCCGGAAGATATTCCGCGCCGAATAAAATATTAATTATTGGGTGAGCAAAGATGAGGCTTAGGGCTACTACTGGGACAGCCAACAGAATCACTCCCGCGAGCGCTTTTTCCAAGAGACCGATCACTATTGCCGGAGCGATTTTCGCCATCCTTGCCATCATTGGAAATATGCTGGAAGCGAGTAGGGTCGGTAATACATAGAGTAATAAGACCGGCTTTTGGGCGGCTGCGTAATGCCCGACTTCCACGGCCGAGCGGAGCCAACCGACCATAATGATGTCGGTGTTTAAATTGATTGCGCCCATTAAACCCATAAGGCCAAATGGCCAAGCGGTGGAGAGAATGTTTTTTACTAAGCGGCGGTCAAAATTGGTGAAGAAATTTCCGATGTGGCGGCGCAAGACAAACCAAATAGCCAGAAGCCCAAGGCCGCTCCCGACGGCGTAGGCATAAGAAAGCGCGCGACTGGTCGGCTCAAAGATTAGAAAAGCAATTCCCAAAACCACGATAGCGAGGTTAGTGAATACGCCAATCAGGGATTCAATTTCCATTTTTTCCATCGATCGGCTGATTGCCGAGCCAAGATCGCGCAGGGTGTCGAAGGCGAATACGAATATCAAAATCGGCATAATCGCGGCGGCTTCCGGAATGTTAGTTAAGTATGGAAAGGCGATGGCGACCCCTGCAATCAAGGCAATGAGTAATGTTAATTTTGTCCAGAAAGCGGTGGCGATATATTTATTCTTCAGCTCCGGATTGCGAGAAGCTTCTTTCGTGATGAGGGCGTTGATGCCGATGTCGGAGAAAATAGTCAGGAAGGCGGCGACCCCTAAAGCGTAAGAAAAAGCTCCCCAGCTGGCCGCGCCAAGCACCCTAGCGGCATAGATGACGATTGCGGCGCGGAATAAGCGTCCGGTTATTTGGCCGAAGAATAACCAAAAGGTATTTTTGGCGATAGTCTGGCCGACAGAGCTGTTGTGCAGCAGAAAATTCAATATAAATTTAATCATTTGAGCTTATTCGCAATATTACCTTTTTAATTCGCATTATTAGCGATTACTCCATTATTTCAAGTTGGTAAAAAGATATTTGACTGTGCGGAGGAGAATGATGAAATCTAGAGTGAGAGATCGGTTCTTCAGGTAGTACATATCATATTGGAGTTTTTCATATGCATCTTCCACTGAAGCCCCATATTTATAGTTGATTTGCGCCCAGCCGGTAATTCCGGGGCGCACCAAGAGACGCAATTCAAAATAAGGAACGTCCCTTTTCAAATGAGATACAAATTCCGGCCGGTCCGGCCGCGGGCCGACAAATGAAAGGTCGCCGCGGATTATATTCAGAAGTTGAGGAAGCTCATCAAGATGAGTAGCGCGCAGTATTCTTCCCAACAGGGTTGCGCGTTGGTCGCCCGGCTTCGCCCATTGAGGCCCATTTTTTTCCGCATCCGCTTTCATGGTGCGGAATTTGAATATCATAAATTCTCTTTCGTTGCGGCCGCTACGATTCTGGCGGAAAATAGCGGGACCCCTTGAAGTGATGTAAACAAATAGTCCGAGGAGTAATCCCAGAGGCAGGAGGGCGAGCGCCATCAATGAGGCCAGAAATATTTCTATCGGGCGTTTGATGAATTCATAAATTTTATGGCTTTTAGCCAGATTTTCTAGGAACCAAACTTCTTCCAGTTCTGCGAGGGGCAGTTTTTGGAAAACTTTTTCATATAATTCCGACAAATCCAGTACTTCAATTCCTAAAATAAGATTTTTATATATCAGACGGGCGGCTTTCGAGTTCTTTTTGATGTGCGCCGGCACAACTATCAGGTTAATTTTATTAGCGAGAATAATTTGGGCGAGATGTTCAAATTCTTTATCTTGTAGGCCTTCTTTCATCCAAAACTTTGTTTCATACCCCAGCTGAGGATTCTTGGCGATGTGGCCCACAACGTCTTCCACGGTTTTGTTGTAGCCGATCATCAATACGCGGTTCTCCGGAGCGCCAGTGCTCAAAAAAGTATTATATAAAGTGCGCCAGATATAGTTGGCTAGACCGAATATGATGATTGCAGTGAAAAGATTGGTTTTAGGGGTGATGCCAAAAGCCGGTATGAAGTAAAAGAGCAAAGTGGCGAGTACTCCGTTTACTACCAGCAGAGTGATGAACTTCTTGTAGAAATCTAGGTCGTTCTTCAGGCTTTTCAGGTCGTAAAGCCCTCCTATATAGAAAGTAGTCAGCCAAATACCGAAAATAAAGGTAAACGGCCAAAAGTGAACATCTACGGCTTCTCTAGATAAGCCGCTATATCTGATAAACAGGGTGATAGCGAGAGAGGCGTATAGGATGAGAACGTCTCCCAGAAGGAGAGTGACTTGCTTAAGCTTTACACCTAAGTCCATTGAGCTTATATTATATAAAGTATGGAGGATAGTCAAAAACCAGGAAAAGACCTTTTATTGCCAGGGAGCATCCTTGTGGCAGCCTTTTTAATAGCCGGAGCTTTAATTTACAGCGTAGGAGCGCGGAATTTGGCTCCACAACCGGCTAATCTGGTGGCTACTGTGTCAGATAAAGATTTAGCTGACGACGATGTAGTATTGGGCAGTGTAGATGCACCCGTCACTTTGGTGGAATTCGGGGATTATCAATGCCCATTTTGTGGCCGGTTTTTTAGCCAGGTGGAGCCGAAGATCCGAGAGGAGTATATCAAGACTGGAAAGGTAAAAATGATTTATCGCGACTTTGCTTTCTTGGGTCCGGAGTCGGTGGAGGCTTCGATGGCTTCTCAATGCGCCGCCGAGCAAAAGAAATTCTGGGAATATCACGACGGGCTATATGCCGCCGAGGTTTCAGACGGCCGAGAACACAACGGCAATCTTTCAGAGATTTTCTTCAAATCGTTGGCCTCGTCTTTGGGGTTAGACCGCACACGATTTGATTCCTGCCTGTCTTCTAAGAAATATTTCAAAGAAGTAGAAAAGGATTATGCCGATGGATTGGCCGCCGGCGTTACCGGTACCCCGACCACTTTTGTGAACGGCAAAGCGTTATCGGGGGCCGTTCCTTATGAGCAGATTAAAGTAGCTATTGATGAAGCATTAACCGCTACGCGGTAAATTCTAAGTTCTAATGTCTAATTTCTAAACAAATAGGAATTAGAAATTAAAAGACTATGAGTATCCCAAAAGAAGTAAAATCTATCGCTGATAAGCTAGGCGCGTCAGGCTATCAGGCTTATCTTGTGGGTGGCTGCTTGCGCGACCTTTTGCTTGAGAATCCGCCGGCTGGCGGACCAAAAGATTGGGATTTGACCACGGACGCCGCTCCGGAAAAGATCCAGAAGGTTTTCCCCGACAGCGTTTATGAAAATAAATTTGGGACCGTAGGAATAAAGACCCACTCGGAAGATGCGACGCTAGCTCTTGTGGAGGTCACTACTTTCCGGAAAGAAGGGAAATACACCGACAAGCGCCATCCCGACGAAATAACTTTTGCGAAAAACGTGGAAGAGGATTTGTCGCGTCGTGATTTTACGGTCAACGCCATGGCATTTTCGTTGACTAACGACAAACAACCAACAACTAACGACGGGCTAGTAGATCCTTTTGGAGGAAGGGAAGATTTGAAAAATAAAACTATTCGAGCAGTTGGCGATGCGGCGGAGCGGTTTGAAGAGGACGCTTTGCGGTTGATGAGGGCGGTGCGGTTTTCTGCTCAACTTGGTTTTGAAATTGAAGAAGTTACTGCTCAAGCCATTAAGGCAAAGGCGGGTCTTTTGGAGTTTATTGCGAAAGAACGGATTAGGGATGAGTTTTGTAAATTAGTCATGACCAAGCATGCCAGCAATGGAATCAGGAAGATGGCCGAGTTGGGCCTGTTGAAGCATGTATTGCCGGAGTTGTGTGAAGGAATTGGTATGGACCAAAATCTGCACCACAAATACACTATTTTTGAACATAACGTACGAGCGTTGGAATATGCCGCAGAGCAAAAATTTCCTCTGTATCTTAGGGTTGCGTCGTTATTGCACGACGTAGGAAAGCCACAGTCGCGCGGCTGGAAGGCCAGCCCTCAAGGCACCCGCCTCAATAAGGGCGCAAAAGGAGAGTGGACGTTTTACCAGCATCAATATTTTGGTGAAAAAATAGCAATTGAAGCCTTAGATCGTCTGAAGTTTGCAAAAAAAGATATCGAGCAGATTGCTTTGTTGGTGCGTGAGCACATGTTTTCTTTTGACGCAGAGATTGGAACTCAACGGGGCGCTCGTCGTTTTGTGAGCCGAGTCGGCGCAGAAAATGTTGATGACTTGATGAAGTTGCGGGAGGCGGATCGGATTGGTTCGGGTACGGAGGTTGCCGTGCCGCAGAGACTGCGTAAGTTTAAGGCGACTATTGAGATTGCAATGAAAGAGCCGATTAGCGCGAAGATGCTTAAGTTAGACGGCAAGGATCTAATGAAAGTGTTGGAAATTGAGCCGGGGCCAAAAGTCGGGGCTATTTTAGCAGTTTTATTGGAAAAGGTTTTGGATAATCCGGCGTTAAATACTAAAGAAGGTTTGATGAAAGAAGTGGGAAGCTTAGGAAAGCTTAGTGATAAAAAGTTAGCTGAAATGCGAGAGAAGGCGAGCAAGGAAGCAGATGAGACGCAGGAAAGGATTGACCAAGAGGTGATGAAACAGTATGGTGTTAAGAATATAAAGAAGGTGAAATAGTCCGCGGGGAGTAGTATATCGGCAGTACACACGCTTCGGGTGCGTGAAGGCCGGGTTCGATTCCCGGCTCCCCGACAAAATAAAAGCAGGCCTTTTGGCCTGTTTTTATTTTGTTGCCGGGAATCGAACCAAAGCCGCACCCCGTGCAGGAAGGCAGTCCCAAAAGTCTAACGCGTTAGACTTTTGGGCGTCGGAAACCGAAGGTGTCCGAGACGGGGGTCGGGGTACGGCTGGTGTTCGACCGAGCTTTCGGGCTATCCAGCCGAAAGTGCAGGCTTGTTCCCTACGGCTCCCCGACAAACACAAAACCGGCGCATCATTGCGCCGGTTTTGTTTAAGTGTTAATTTACTAGGCGTTCATTGATATAGGGGAGGTTAGATGAAAGCGACTGTTTTCAATAACGTTTCTTTGATGTCCAGCGGGCCATATATTCGGGATCTTAAAATTGTGAATTTAGATGAAAGCCCTGAAGTAATTTTCGTCCGGTCCAAAGACCTCAAGAAGATTGATCTGCCTAAGTCTCTGGTGGCGATCGGCCGGGCTGGTTCGGGTGTGGATAATATTCCGCTTGATTGGTGTAACCAAAACGGCGTGGCGGTTTTTAATGCTCCCGGAGCGAATTCTAACGCAGTTAAGGAGCTGGTCCTGCTGGCGTTGGTGCAGGCCGCGCGTCCGGCGTTTCAGGCATCGGCGGAGGTCGTCAAAAACGATACGGACCCTGAAGTGCTTAAGAAGGGCTATAAAGGATCCGAGTTGGCGGGGAAGGCAATCCTAGTAATTGGCCTCGGTCAGATAGGGAAGAGAGTAGCGGAGATGTGTTATCACCTCGGAATGGACGTCTATGGCCACGATCCTTATCTTAATGAGCCCACCAAGATTTTGGGAATGAATTTCGTTCCGTTGGATGCGATTTTGCCGGATATTAATTACGTGACTTTGCATTGCGCTTTGACTCCTGAAAATTACGAGATGGTGGGCAAGGGTTTCCTTGCGGATATTCAGCCCGGCGCGAAAATTTTGAATTTCGCCCGTGGAGAATTGGTGAATAATCTTGAAATGTTGAAAGCTTTGCAGGATGGAAGAGTTGCGAAGTATATTTCTGACTTTCCGCCCAACTCCTCCTTTAAGTCTCAGATGTTGGAGACCGGCAGTGCTATGTTTTTTCCGCATCTTGGCGCTTCCACTGAAGAAGCTGAGGAGAAGGCGGCGATGCTTGTTGCCCAGAAAGCCAATTCCTTTTTGGAAGATGGGCTTTGTACCGGTTCGGTGAACTTCCCGGATATGCCTATGGAAAAAGTGCAGAGAGGCCGTATTCGGCTATTGGTGAGTAATTTGGATCAGCCCGAAATGATTGCGCGGATTACTAAGGCCGTTAGCACGGCGGAGCTGAATATTGGCTCGATGGTTAATAAGAGTCGCAATGGAATTGCTCTCAACTATATTGATCTCGATCTCCAGAACGCTGATGGCAGGTTGCTGGCGGCATCAGAGATCATTAAGGAGATTGAAGGAGTTACTAGGATTCGTGTTATTACCCCGTTTTAACTTCACAAGCCCCATGCTTACTGCCTGCGGCAAGTAAGTACGGGGTTTTTTATTTCCAAAACGGTTGTATAATACAACATATGAAATGGCTAAGCTGGGCAACCATGGGTTTGGGTCTTTGGCTGGTAGTTTCCCCGTTCGTTTTGGGATATTGGGAAGTTTCTTCAGCGCTTTGGAGTCAGATAATAGCTGGTGTTCTACTTGGTTTGATTGCGCTATGGCAAATAGTCGAAACAGAAGACGATAATATTTAAATATGGTAATTATCTATTCCACTCCGACCTGCGTCTATTGCAAGATGGCAAAAGATTTCTTCAAGAAAAATAATATTGAATATCAAGAGCATGATGTGGCCGCTGATATGAAAGCTCGCGAAGAAATGGTTCAAAAATCGAATCAGCTCGGAGTGCCGGTAATTGATATCGACGGCAAAATACTCGTTGGGTTTGATGAGCAGGAATTGCGTTCCGCTCTGAAACTTTAATATGTACGACCTGGTTATTATCGGAGGAGGTCCGGGAGGCGTAGCCGCCGGAGTTTATGCCGCTCGAAAGAAAATCAAATGCGCGATAGTGGTGGGGGATTTTGGCGGAGCTTCAAAAGTTTCCGGGGATATTCAAAATTGGATTGGCACGAAATCTATTTCCGGCTATGAGTGGTCAAAGGAATTAGAGGAGCATCTGCGCGCCCAAGAAGGAATTGATATTATTCATCCTGATTTGGTGGATGGGGTAGAAAAAATCAGCGAAGGTTTTTTGGTTGCCACCAAAGGCGGAAAAGCCTTGGAAACTCGAACCGTGTTGGTCGCGACCGGCAGTACCCGTAAAAAAATGGGTATTCCAGGAGAGAAAGAATTTGATGGTAAAGGAGTAGTGTATTGTTCGACCTGCGATGCGCCAATCTTCAAAGATAAGATAGTGGCGGTGGTTGGCGGGGGCAACGCGGGCTTAGAGGCGGTGCTGGATGCTCTGCCCTATGCCTCTAAAATTTATTTATTGGATCACAACGAAGCCCTGAAAGGAGACGCGGTGACACGAGATAAGATTCAGGCCAATCCTAAAGTAGAAGTTATTTTACAGGCGGAATCTATGGAAATTTTTGGCGATAAATTCGTGACCGGATTGAAATACAAAGACGGAAGCGGCGAAACGGCAGAGATTAAATTGGACGGCGTTTTTGTGGAGATTGGTTCTCGCCCGAATGTTGATTTCGTAAAAGACCTAGTGCAGACAAATGAATTCGGGGAGATTGTCATCGATCACAGAACTCAGGCTACTTCCCTGCTTGGCATTTGGGCGGCGGGGGATGTGAGTGATGTGTTGTATAAGCAAAACAATATTTCTTCCGGAGACGCCATTAAGGCAGTTTTGAACATCACTGATTATCTAAATAAGGAAATCACGCATCGAGAATACACAAAATAACCCATGCCCAGTGCTACAAAAAACAAATTTATTCAACTCAGGACATCGTTGCTCCGGAAAATATCTATGCAAAAGGTCAATCAGTCATTTTTAAAGTTGTAGCACCGGGATGCCCCCCAAAACTAATTTAATTAAGGTTCAACTCCAATACGCCTCCCAAGAATTTGAGCGTTTTATTAACTTGATCGTTGATTATAAATGGTGGATTTTGGCGGGAGTTATTTTATTTATCGGGTTAATCTACTGGCTCTGGCGTAAATAGAAAAGTTGTTTTGGTACGTGTACCAGACTAATAGAAATTAAGTGGAATGGTATAATAAACTTATGAACAAAAAAACGATTATCATGTTGGCGTTAGCGGTTGTTGTCGTTGGGGGCGGGTATTTGGTGTTTTCTGGCGGCAAACCATTAGAACAGCTTTTACCCGGGTTGACGCCTCCGCCATCCGCCCCTTCTGGCGGAGGCGGACCCGCTCCAGCCCCTAGCCCGACCAGCTCTAAGCCGATTCCAGGCGTTCCAGTAACTTCCGGCGGAACGGTGACGGTGGATATTAAAGGATTTGCGTTCGTGTCTTCGACTACTCGGATCGGCCCAGGCACGAAGATTATTTGGAAGAATTATGATGATGTTGCGCATAGTGTCGTTGGCCCAACTTTCCAAAGTAAGCTTTTGCAGAAGGGAGAAAGTTATTCTTATACTTTCAACCAGCCGGGCGTTTATTCTTACTTCTGCGGATCGCATCCGAATATGAAGGGCGAGATCGTAGTTCGCTAGTTTTACATCTAAAAAAAGAATTGCTAAGCTTCTAGCAATTCTTTTTTATGGCAAAGCTTTTGTATTGGGGGGTGGCGGTAGTATTTTCCGGAGTGCTGATTTTTGTTTCCGTTCAGCAGGGGTTATTTAGCGGGGAAGGAAAGTCGGGATTAACAGCTAATTTTCAGTTGGTGTCGGAAATCCCGATTAATGACAAAAAACTAACGACTAACGACTTACAACCCACAACCCCAAAACCGGTAATTAAAAAAATTGTCGCCGTTGCCAAGGTGATTGCGCCAGTACCCGCTTCGGTTTCCGCTCCGACCCCTTTCCGTCCGCCATCCGCCCCTTCTGGCGGAGGCGGATTCGCCCCGGTGCCGCCCACGAAAGTGATCTTGCCGGCCCCGGCTCCGCAATCTGCCCCAGTTCCGGCTCCCGCGCCTACTCCCGAACCGGCTCCTCAACCAGCCCCGGCGCCACAGCCCGCACCAGAACCTCCGCCAGCTGGCGGATCCGCTCCCGCGCCCGAGCCAACCCCAGCTCCTGCTCCCGAGCCAACCCCGGCCCCTGCGCCAGAACCCGCTCCAGCTCCTGTCCCCTCACCAGTACCACCTCCAGCGATAATTTATGCGCCATTTATAAGCGAAATTCTTTTCGATGCCGTGGGGACCGATAATGGCAAGGAATTCATCAAGATTTTCAATTCAAACAATACCGATTTTAATTTAGAGAATTGGTCGCTCAAGAACGGCGATAGTTCTCTGGTGAAGATTGGTTCCAAGCCGGAAGACGCGCTTGTGGTAAGAGCGAATAGTTATTTAGTGATTGGATTTTCAGGGAATACTTCCGCCGACATCACTCGCTCCGCCGTTCTGCCGAACGGAATTGCCACAGTATTTTTACTGGATGCAGATGGCGCGATGATGAACCAAGTTTCTTATGACGGAGCTAATTTTGCTGAAGGAGAAAGCTGGACGCGACCTTAAGGGGTAGGGCAAGAATTATTTACCTTGACCGTGGATAAGACTTTTTCGGTGACAATCTCGGTGATTTTACTCACCAATGTCGGATTCGTGCTGATTTCAGAGATTTCCTTAATGATTTCTTTAGTGCGGGCGATTGTTTTTACCGCCTCTTCCGGTTGCGGGGAAGATTTTATAATTGCCGACTCGAGCGATGCGAAATTGCTTTCCAGTTCTGCTAAAAGTTTGTCGCGCTTATATTCGGGGGTTGCGTAAATATCTTCAGCGGCTTTTTTTATTTCGGCCGGGATAAATTTTTGCTCATCGATGTAGGCGAGGCCACGTTCCTTGATATTGTCCGGGGCGAAATAGAAGGCCACTCCGGCGACGCTACCGAGGATAAGCAGCATAAATAGCAGTTTTATTAATCCCACAGCTTGATTATAACAGTTTTCTTGCTAGAATTTCTTTTATGTCTTATAAAATTTTAGCCGGTATAGTTTTGGCGGCAGTTGTCGGGGTTGGCGTGGCTTTGGTAGTAGGAGATTATAAAAAGGATTCAGTGGTCGTCGAAGCAGAAAACAATACAAATAATATGGAAAATAAAAACCCTCAAACGGCAATATTAGAAACCAGCCTAGGAAATATAAAGGTACAGTTTTATTCGAGCGACGCCCCCAAGACCGTGGAGAATTTTACGAAATTAGCGGGTGAGAAATATTATGATGGCTTGGTTTTTCATCGGGTCATTCCCGGTTTTATGGTGCAGGGAGGTGATCCGAATTGCACTCCGTCCAGAAGCTCCGGTTCTTGTGGCTCCGGCGGCCCGGGTTACAAATTTGAAGATGAGCTAGATCCGAATACGGCGTCTGCAAAAGATGGCTATAAGAAGGGAGTCTTGGCGATGGCGAATGCCGGCCCCAACACGAACGGCAGTCAATTCTTTATTATGGTGGCCGATGTACCGCTTCCGCACTCCTATACGATTTTTGGGAAAGTTTTAGAAGGTCAGGATGTGGCGGACAAGATAAGCAAGGTAACAACGGGAGCGGGCGATAGACCGGTAGATCCGGTAGTAATTAAGAAGATAGAAATTAGAAATTAAGAAATTAGAAATTTAAAAAACCGCCCTTCGGAGCGGCTTTGGTTCATCCTTCTTTGGTTAGCAGGGGGGCAACTTGATTTGTAAAAAATTCCCGAACTTTATTTTTCAAGGCGACTTCGTCGCTCTCATTGTTTTCGATTTTCCAATCAGCGCGCGCGCCGATATACGGGACATTTATTTCGGTCGGAGTATTTTCTATTGCTTCGAATTCTTCTATGGTCATTTTCTGATCTTGTGGGTCGCGAGCCCGCTCCTTGCTTCTTCGGTATCGCACTTCTTTTTCGGCGGTTATGTACAAAAGAATATTCCAAGTTTTTCTTCGAAGGGCTTCTTCGTCCGCGTGCAACCGGATACTATCAATCACTTTGATTGTGGTCTTGTCAGTTTCTAGCCTCCGGTACAATCCGGCAACAACCGTTCCTTCACCGAATTTTTCTTCCAACTCCTTAACCAAGGCAATCTTATTTTGTCTGCTAGTGGGGGCGCCGCAGCGATCCAAGATTTCCGCCAGCATGACCGAAGTGCTGAATCTATTGATGGTGAAAACAAAATTATCTTTCAGATATTCAGCAGTAACGCCGCAAAGCAGTTCCCAAAACTTCTCTTTCCCGGCGCATTGTTCGCCGACCAGGCCGATGATTACCCGGTTCATTTCAGCCTCCTTCCAGTGATGATTTTCAAGACTTCTGACAGGGATTTAACCACAAAATCGGGTTTAGCGGCAAGCAAGACATCCGGGGTGTTGTACCCATTGGTAAAAGCGATTGATGTGATTTTGGCCCGGCGAGATGATTCAACGTCACCGGCCGTATCGCCGATGTAAAAAGCCTTCTCGGGGGGAGTTTTGAATCTAATCAACATTTCTTGGAAAGCTTCGAATTTATCTCCCGCCCCACCCCTGATTTCATCAAAATGGCCACGAAGCGCTAATTGATCAGCTCTTTCATCCATTAATTTGAGATTAAGCGCACTGACAATTGCGGTCTTCATCCTACGTCGCCTGCATTCTTTGATGAGTTGAAGCGCACTCCTGCGAAGCCGCGGCCTAGATTCGCGCCAGCAGTTAATGGCATGAAGTGAGAAGATGCACTGAATTTCCATTTCAGAAATTTTCCTCGGGAGTCCTTGTTCGTAGTACCACTCAATCGGGACCTGAGGGGTGTTTCGGAAAAGTTCCAATGGGGGAGGCCGCACTTTATGAGTTTTGAATACTGCCGCCATTGCGCTATAAACGATATCCAGATCACTCACTAGGGTGCCGTTGAAGTCGAACATCGCTAGTTTGTACAATCAGCCTCCTCAATATTTCAATGAACCCCTATAATATATAGATGGTCGCGATTTTACACAACATTCGGAGCTTGCATAACGTGGGTTCTATTTTCCGTACTGCTGATGCGGCGGGCGTGGAGAAGCTATATCTTTGCGGAATTACGCCGACGCCATTGGATAGGTTCGGGGTAGTCCGTCAGCAGGTGGGGAAAGTTTCTCTGGGCGCCGAGAAAAGCGTGCCGTGGGAAAAGGTTGCTTCCACGAGCCGGCTAATCAATAAGTTGAAAAATCCGCCAGCTGGCGGAGGATATAAAATTTTCGCGCTGGAGCAGAGTAAAAAATCCATCCCATACAACAAAATCGGTGTTATCCCGCGGGATAACAGGGTGGCTTTGCTGGTCGGGCATGAAGTTAAGGGAGTGCCCGCGGCGATTTTAAAAAAAGCTGATAAGATATTAGAGATACCGATGAGGGGGAAGAAAGAGTCTTTGAATGTCTCGGTCGCCTTCGGAATAGCAGTTTTCAAATTACTTCATGGCTAAAATATTATTCCTCGGAGCTTTGATTTTACTAGTCTTAGCCATCGCGGCATTTTTGTTTATACCCAAAAAGATGCATAGCGAATTTCCCCGAGGCAAATTGGATATCGGCGGCGTGATTCTGAATGTGGAAATTGCTGATACGGCCGGCGCGCGCTCTATTGGTCTGTCGGGCCACGCTCCTTTAGCGGATAACGAAGGTATGTATTTTATTTTTCCTATTCCCGCCATTTATCCGTTTTGGATGAAGGGAATGATTTTTCCAATTGACGTGGTTTGGCTTAGAGGAGAGAAGATAGTGGGCATAGCCGAAAATGCGGCTGTACCAGGATCCGGAAAATTAGAAATCTATTCCCCGCCGAGCTTAGTTGATAGGGTTTTAGAAATCAATGCGGGTATGGCGAAGAAGTTGGGGTTAGTCGAAGGCGGAATGGTACGCGTACCAGACTTATAGAAATTAAGTAGAATGGTAAAATTAGTTAAATGATTGCTGTATTTAAAAAAGGAGACAATTTCACCGAAAAGTTCGGAGAGTTTTTGAGGCGCAATCGGGTAAACAGCGGGTTTTTCCACGGGCTGGGGGGATTCTCTAAAGTAGAAATTGCGTTTTATGATTTACGCACCAAAAAGTTTAATAAAAAAAAGTTTATCGGACCATTCGAGGTTTTAAGTTTAGTGGGCAATATAGCGCAGGGAGATGATGATATTGTCGTACATGCGCACGTTGTTTTGGGAGATAAGAACTTTAAAACTTTTGGTGGGCATTTGTTGAACGGTGTCGTGGGTGGGACTTTGGAATTGAATATATCTGAATCTGGATTGATGGAAAGGAAGTTTGATGACGAGACGGGGCTTAATCTGCTAAGATAATAAGGCTTTAAATATTTAAATGTTTAAATAATAAAAATATCCTCAATGGCAAAGATCGCAATCAATGGTTTCGGCAGAATCGGCAGGTTATTTTTTCGTCAGGCATTCGGGAAAAAGGGTTTAGATATAGTCGCCATCAATGACTTGGGCGACATTGAGAACCTGGCCTATTTATTAAAATACGATTCGGTGTACCGAATTTATGATAAAGAAGTTTCTTTCGAGAGAGATCCAGCGGCTCCGCCTCCGCCAGCCGGCGGATTGGGCGGAGGCGGTCATTTGATCGTGGACGGCAAAAAAATTCAGGTAATTCAGGAAAAAGACCTTACCAAATTGCCGTGGGGTGATTTGAAGATTGATGTGGTCGTGGAATCTACCGGCGCTTTTGAATCTTTTGAAAAAGCGGCTCCGCACGTTACCGCGGCCGGCGCCAGGCGTGTGGTAATTTCTGCTCCGGCTAAAGACGACGAGGGAGTTGCCGGAGGAAAAACTATTTTATCCGGACTGAACGAAGAAGATTACGGAAAATGCGTTGTTTCCTCCAATGGTTCTTGTACCACTAACGGCACCGCCCCTGTGGTCGCGGTAATGCACGAAGCAATCGGCGTCCAGAAAGCATTTTTAAATACAACGCATGGCTATACGGCAACCCAAAATCTAGTTGACGGGCCAACCAGGGGAAAAGATTTTCGGCGTGGCCGGGCGGCGGCAATCAACATCGCCCCATCATTCACCGGAGCGGCCATTTCCGTAACTCGGGGCATTCCTGATCTGAAAGGAAAATTTGATGGCGTCGCCTTGCGGGTTCCGGTTGCCACCGGCTCCATGGCGGTCGTGACCTTTTTGGCAAAAAGAAAAACTTCGGTTGAAGAGGTGAATGAAGCTTTCAAAAAAGCCGCCGCCTCTAAGCGCTGGAAAGGAATTTTGGGAGTTAGCGAAGATCAGTTGGTTTCTTCCGACACGATTGGCATGTCCTATGCGTCCATGGTTGACCTGCAATATACGAAAGTCGTGGACGGCGACCTGGTGGTGGTATTCTCTTGGTACGACAATGAGTGGGGCTATGTGACGACTTTAGTCGATCACGTTCAGAAGGCGGCGGCTGTTTAGATATGAAAATTTATCTCGGGGGCGACCACGCAGGCCTACAATTAAAAGAAAAAGTTAAAGCAGTTTTGATTGAATGGGGTCACGAAGTAAAAGACTGCGGCCCTTTTGAATATAACAATGACGATGATTATCCGGATTTTGTGAAGCTGGTTGCGGAAGCGGTGGCGAAAGATCCTGATAATAGCCGCGGTATTTTATTTGGCGGCTCCGGTCAGGGAGAGGCGATGATGGCTAACCGTTATAAAAAAGTCCGGGCGACGGTTTTTTACGGTGGGCCGCAAGATATTGTTGAGCTTTCTCGAGAGCATAACAACGCCAACGTTCTTTCGATTGGTGCTCGCTTTCTTGAAGAAAAAGAAGCTTTGCGTGTGATTAAGATGTGGCTGGAGGCGCCCTTCCCGGCAGAAGAGAGGCATAAACGTAGGATTGATAAGTTTTAGATTTTCTGTTATAGTACCTTTCGGTTCATAAGAAGAAAAAAGGAGGCGGGATGACTGAGGGTCTGCCGGTCATGAAAAATCCGCAGGGTTCGAGGGCTTGCCCTTGTTCGGGCGTAATCGTCCGTCATCGTGGCAAGATTTTGATGCTCGACCGTTTGAAGGGAGTCCTTGGTTGGGCGTGTCCCGCCGGTCATCGTGATTCCGAAGAATTTCCTTTGGATTGCGCCAAGCGCGAGCTTTTCGAAGAGACCGATATTGATTTGGCTAAGGCCCGTAATCTGGGATTGGTACTTCATTCTGAGATTAGCAATAATGCCTGCGGTCGGGGAGCCAACTCGCACGTGTGGCACGTTTATTCATTGGAGGTGAACGACGATTATTTCAAATTGAAAGAGCCGACCAAACATAGCGATATGAATTGGTTTTCCCCCGAAGAAATTGCGAAGATGAATCTTGAGCCAGTGTGGCGGTTGATTTTAGAAGAGGTTGGAATTTTGAAGAAGGTAGCGTAATATTCCGTCCGGCGAAAGCCGGATTTTTTATTATGGTAAACCCCCACACCAAACAAGGAGTTATACTTTCCGCTTTCTTGCTCCTTGTTGTGGTGTGGGGGTAAAATTATTCAATGATGGTAATCCCCGGAGTAGAAGGCGCCGATGCTGAATCAGTTAAGGCGCAATACGAAAAAGTTAAAGTAGTTTTGATTGAATGGGGCCATGAAGTAGAGGACTGCGGTCCTTTTGAATATGACAACGATGATGATTATCCGGATTTCGTGATCCCAGTGGCAAAGGCGGTGGCGAAAGATAAAGAATCCCGCGGGATAGTATTCGGCGGATCCGGCCAAGGCGAAGCGATGGCGGCCAATCGTCAAAAAGGCATCCGGGCGGCGGTGTTTTATGGCGGTCCGGAGGATATTATTTTGCTTTCCCGTATCCACAATAATTCCAACATTTTATCCATCGGCGCCCGTTTTATAGATGAGAAAGAAGCTTTGCGCGTCATTAAAATGTGGCTGGAAACCGAATTCGGCAAAGAAGAACGCCATCAGCGAAGGATCGAAAAATTTTAGCTCTATTTCAAGCTTTTTTATGAGGGCTTGACTTTTTAGGTCCTACTATGCTATACTTTCGACAGTTCCAGTCAAGGCAAGCTCTAGGTCTTGGCACATCGCCGCGATAAGGAGCAAGCCACAGAAAAAGGAGGGTCGTATGTCCCAAAAGAGAAGTGAGTTTCTCGGGTCATTCGGCACCGCGTTCCAGGTTTTCAAGGCCCTGACGGACGAGGTGCTGGGTATGGGCGGCGGTGATGCTGACCTGCGTCGGATAGAGACCGACAAGGGTCTGCGTCAGAAGCTCGCCCAGCTGATCGTCGGCGTTCAGGAGAAGGCCGCGAACATCTTCAAGGTGATTGTGGACTACTCGCTGTCGCTCGCCGACATGATCAAGCAGGTAAAGTCCGACTGGACAAACTCGGACATCACTGAGAGGCACTTCCCGCGCCCGTCGATCCCACGGGGCATCTCCAAGAAGGCGGAGGTGGCCTTGGAGCTGATACATTTCAACCGGAGTATCAGCTCTGACGATGCCATCGCCGAGCTCAAAAGGCTTGGCTACCGCCCCGCCACTATCTGGGAGCTCCTCGTTTTCGGGATGACCTATCCTGAAAAGCAGAGAGAATTCCCGATCGTGGCTCTCGGCTCGGTCTGGCGGCGCTGGGGTGGCTGCCGGGGCGTTGCCTATCTCTGGAGCTCTGCCGTCGGGCGGTACCTCTTTCTGGGTTGGTTCGAGGGCGGCTGGGTTGACGGCTATCGTTTCCTGGCCGTCCGCGAGTCTTAACCGCCGGAGGCGGTCAAAGACCCTTGGACCTATGCTCCGCAAGAGAAATCTCTTGCGGGGCTATTTTTATAAACAAGAAAATATTTTATAATTCAGAAAGACGAAACAGCCCGTGGCTACGGTTGCGGGCGGTCTGTAAGAAAATAAATAGACTCGGTGCCCTGCGCTAGGGAATTACAGATTCCAAATGCGATACAATCCCGAGAGTATTCATCCCACACATAACAAGTTATGTGTGGGATTCAAAGGATGGTGGCTCAGGCGGCGCGGGGCACGAAACGGCTCGGTCTGGCAGCACTGGAATGGCAACCGGAACGTTGCCTATCTCTGGAGCAATGCCGACAAGCGGAACCTCAATCTGAATTGGTTCGAGAACGACTGGAATGACAACTATCGTTTCCTGGCCGTCCGCTAGAATATTTATTTTTTTAGCTGTTGTTTCCATCCCCCGATAATTTTGCCGATTTCGGCAAGGGGGATAGAAATGACAGAGTATTTTTTATTATCCAAGGCTTTTATTTCCCAGGCGATCCGCAGAGACAGCTTGAGCAAGTCCAATTTTTGGCTGACTATTCTGATTGAATTACTCCGGCTTTCTTTTGAAGAGTAAATACTGAAATAAACAGCATCAACGAAATCCAGGAACTTCTCATCTATTTTGACGCCCAAGCTATAGCGATGGAGTTTGGTGAGGTGCGGAAAATATCCGCTCCAAATTTTGTAGGCGTCAATGGATTTTTGTAAAACATCAATATGATCCAAATTCCGCCGGGGGGGGGGCGTTATAGGTAGAACCCAATTCCGTCATAGTTTTGAGGATATTATTTCTGTTGAAAATCTTTTGGTTACTTGGCGGGAGTTCTTGAAAGGGAAGAGGGGAAAGAAAGACGTCCAGGAATTCGAGTTTAACTTGATGGATAATATTCTATCGCTTCACGAGGAGTTAGCAAGTCAGCAATACCGGCACGGTGGCTATTATCAATTCCGGATCGCCGATCCGAAACCCCGCATAATTCACAAGGCCGAAGTCAGGGATCGCCTAGCTCATCGCGCCATTCATAGATTACTATATCCGTTTTTTGATAAGACCTTCTTTGCCGACTCCTTTTCCTGCCGTGTCAAAAAAGGCACACACCGCGCGCTTAATCGTTTTCGGGCGATGGCTTATCAAGTCAGCCAAAACCATACCAAAACCTGCTGGGTGTTAAAATGCGATATCAAAAAGTTCTTTGATAGTATCAATCACGAAATTTTCCTGAAAATACTGAAAAAATATATCCCCAACCAGAAAATTATTTGGCTTTTGGAAAATGTCATAAATAGTTTCTCAACTAGATCGGGATTCGGCTTGCCTTTAGGCAATCTCACCTCCCAACTTTTCGCCAATATCTATTTAAATGAATTTGACCAGTTCGTGAAACACAAACTTAAAGTTAAGCATTACGTTAGATATGCGGATGATTTTGTAATTTTGTCAGGGGATAAACAGCAACTTGAATACCTAATTCCCAGAATCCAGGGCTTTCTCAAAGAAAATATTGGCCTCGTTTTACACCCGGACAAGCTTTTCCTGAAAACCTTTGCTATGGGGATGGATTTTCTCGGCTGGGTGCACTTTCCGGATCATCGAGTTCTGCGATCGGTTACTAAGCGGAAAATGTTTCGGAGGTTAAAAGAAAATAACAACGAGCATTCCAGGCGGTCATATTTGGGGATGTTGAGGCATGGGAATACGGCTCTAATTAGCGGACAGGTCGTAAAGTTTTAAAAAAGGCATTCCTTATCCTGCTTACAAGTATCATACGACCGTACGATACTTGTAAGCAGGGCAGATGGATATATTTGCTAGAATTATCAAATGGTAGTAATTCCCGGTATTGAGGGCGCGGATGCTGAGTCCGTCAAAGAGCAATATGAAAAAGTTAAAGATCTTAATCCAGAAGGCTGGGTGCATTTGGATATCACTGATGGGAAGTTTTCTCCGGCAGTGAATTGGGGCTCCCCCGCGGAGCTGTCTTCCCTAGTCGCTAGTCGTAAGTCGCTAAGTACTAAGTTTGAACTGCACTTGATGGTGGAAGAAGTGGAAAAAGTTCTGGATGGCTGGCTGAAGACCGGTTTAGTGAAGCGCGTCATCGTTCACCTTGAGGCGATGACCGATCCGGTATTTGTGGCGGCAAAATGCAAAGAATATGGCGTTGAGCCAATGCTTTCAATCAAGCCGGAGACTGAAGTGGAGGGGTTGTTTGCCCACAAAGATGACTTCCGCTCTTTTCAGGTACTGGCGGTGGCTCCCGGTTGGGCGGGGCAGAAGTTTGGGGAGGAGGCTTTAAAGAAAATCGCATGGATAAGAGAAAAAATTCCGAATGCTATAATAGAAATAGACGGCGGAATTAATCCTGAAACCGCCCGTAAATGCTTTGAAGCGGGAGGGAGCGTGCTGGTTTCTACTTCTTATATCCAGAATAGCCCCGACCCCAAAGAAGCCTATAATTCGTTAGTCGTTAGTCGTTAGTCGTTAGTCGTTAGTCGTTAGTCGTTATCTTATGATTGAACCCTTACACGAAAAAAAACTTAAATTTCTCGAAGAAAAAGCGAATCAGATCCGCGAGGATTTAATTGAGACACTATTAGTGGCCGGCTCCGGCCATTCCGCGGGACCTTTGGGTATGGCAGATATTTTTACCGCTCTTTATTTCCATGTGATGAATTATGATCCAAAGAAGCCGGAATGGCCCGAGCGGGATCGATTAGTTTTATCTAACGGGCATATTTGCCCAATCCGATACGTGACTATGGCGCACGCGGGATTTTTCCCTTTAGAAGAATTAAAAACTTTGCGGAAAATAAATTCCCGATTGCAGGGTCATCCGCACCGAAGCGCGTTGCCGGGCGTGGAGACAACTTCGGGTCCGTTAGGCTCCGGATTGTCGCAGGCTGTTGGTATGGCTTTAGCGGCGCGTATGGATAAGAAGCGCCATCGTGTTTATTGCGTAACATCTGATGGCGAGCATGATACCGGCAACACTTGGGAGGCAATATTATTTGCCGGCAAGAATAGGTTGAGTAATCTGACGATGATTGTGGATAGAAATAACATTCAAATTGACGGCACTACGGAAAATATAATGCCATTGGAACCATTGAGAGATAAATACGAAGCTTTTAACTGGCAGGTTCTGGAAGTGGATGGCCACAATATCGAGCAGTTTGTGGATGCAGTCAGTGAGGCGAAGGCAATTTATGAGAAGCCAACGGTAATCATTGCCCATACGATTCCCGGCAAAGGCGTGAGTTTTATGGAGAATGATTATCTGTGGCACGGGAAGCCGCCGAACAAAGAAGAGGCGGCGAAGGCGCTAGCGGAACTAAGAACTCTCGGTGGAAAAATAAGGTCGGAACATGAATAAAAATAAAAATTAAAAAATAAAATTATGGATAATATACAAATGCCGGTTAGCAGTTCAAGTACGTGGCAGCACAAAATACACACCGTTGCTCAATGGAAAGCCAGAGGTCTTTCTTTGCTTTCCGGCTTGATGTTGATTTTGGCTTGGGTTTCGACTTTTCGGGGCACAGTCTTTGGATTAATCGCTCCTCATTGGTATTGGAGCGCTTTAATCTTGGGATTGTTGTCATTATGCGTGAAGATAGTTTGGGCGAAAGATTGCGATAATAAATGTTCCGATTCTAAAAATTAAAATGTTTCGCGTCTACATTCTTAAGTCTACAATCAACAATAGATATTATGTCGGCAGCACAGCTGACCTTTCTCGCAGATTAGAACAGCATAATCTGGGGACTGTTAAATCTACAAAAGGCTTTGTGCCGTGGACGCTGGCATATCAGGAAGAGCTGCCGACTCTTTCCGACGCGCGCAAAAGGGAATTACAAATCAAGTCTTGGAAAAAGCGCGCGGCCATAGAAAGGCTATTTAATAATTTTTAGAATCGTGAATCCTCGATTCCGATAAAATCGGAATCGGGACTAAACAATAAACATATGTTGAACTCCGAGGCAAAACTCAATCCTAAAGTTCTCGAGCAAGACGTCGAGATGAAAGCCATCCGCGAAGGATATGGTGACGGTTTGATTATTGCCGGAGAGAAAGACCCGAATGTGGTGGTTTTGTGTGCCGACCTCACAGAGTCTACTCGTTCGCAGAAATTCGCGGAGAAATGGCCGGAGCGGTTTGTGCAGATTGGAGTAGCGGAGCAGAATCTGGCGGCGGTGGCCGCCGGGTTGGGGGTCTCGGGAAAGATTCCTTTTATTTCTTCTTACGCGACTTTTTCTCCCGGAAGAAACTGGGAGCAGATTCGGACCACTATTTGCTACAACGATTCTAACGTGAAGATTGCCGGTCACCACGCTGGTTTGATGACCGGTCCGGATGGTGCGACTCATCAAGCGACGGAAGACATCGCGATAATGAGATCGTTGCCGAACATGCGGGTTTTTGTGCCCTGCGATTCAATTGAGGCGAAAAAAGCCACGGTTGCGGCGGCAAAAATTTGGGGCCCGACTTACATTCGGTTCGCTCGCGAGAAATCTCCGACCGTCACCACAGAAGGAACGCCTTTTGTGCCTGGGAAAGCGGAGGTGTTCTGGCATCCGCCAGCTGGCGGAAAAAAGCCGGAAGTTTTGATTGTGGCCTGCGGAGTTTTAATGAGAAATGCGTTAATGGCAGCAAAAGAGTTAGAGGCCGAGGGAGTTGGCTCGGTAGTGCTGAACGTGCACACCATTGAACCGATAGACGATAAAAAGATTGCCGAATGGGCCAAGAAGGCCGGAGCGGTGGTTTCGGTGGAGGAGCATCAGGTTCAGGGAGGACTGGGTGGGGCGGTGGCGGAAGTGCTGGCGAAAGCCGCTCCTGTGCCGATGGAATTTATCGGTATGCAGAATACATTCGGCGAATCCGGCGACCCGTGGGCGCTGGTGGAGAAATACGGAATGGGAGTGAAGGATATAAAGAAGGCGGCCAAGAAAGCTATCAGGAGAAAATAAAAAAGTTCCGCTAGGCGGGGCTTTTTTATTTCTCCGCGTTGATATGATAAAATTACTCTATGAAATTAAAATTGAATCACGATAGACCAAGCTATGATCTTGTCTGTATCGGCGACTGCACCATTGATGCTTTTATCCGGCTCCAGGAGGCATCAGTTCATTGCGATGTTAATAAAGAGAACTGCCAGCTTTGCATGCCCTTTGCCACCAAGATCCCCTATGAATCTTTGGAGGTCATCCCCGCTGTCGGGAATTCTTCCAACGTTGCCGTCGGAGCGGCCCGAATGGGATTTAAAACCGCCATCATCACGGCGGTGGGCGGGGATCGTTACGGCACCGATATCCTTGATGTGTACCGCAAGGAGGGGGTGAGCACGGAATTCGTGAAGATCAACAAAACTAAGCCGACCAATTATCACTTCGTTCTTAATTACGGACCCGAGCGGACGATTTTGATAAAGCACAATGACTATGAATATTTTGACCCGAGAGTGGTAGATAAAAAGACCAAGTGGATCTATTTTTCCTCAATGGCAGAGAACACGCTCCCTTTTCACGACAAGATTGCTCAATATTTAAAGAGACATCCGGAAATAAAACTCGGATTCAATCCCGGTACCTTCCAGCTCCGCTATGGCATCAACAGGATGAAGGATATCTATCACCGCACTCATGTGTTGTTTGTGAATCGTGAAGAAGCCGCTTTCGTTCTTGGCAAGAAAAAGCTGGATGTTGGGCCGCTTTTTGAGGGGCTGCACAAGCTCGGTCCGAAAATTGTGGTGATCACGGACGGACCGAAAGGCGCCTATGCCTCCGACGGCATCAATCGCTATTATATGCCCATCTATCCCGATCCCAAGCCACCAATTTCCCGAACCGGAGCGGGCGATGCGTTCTCAACCGGATTTCTCTGCGCGATAATGTATGGCCTGACCGTTTATGACGCTTTACGCTGGGCTCCGATAGAATCTATGAATGTGGTTCAGCATTTCGGAGCGCAGGCCGGACTTTTCAAGAAAGCTCAACTTTTGAAAGCTTTGAGGGAAGCGCCAAAGAACTATCGACCGAAGCTCATCTAATGCGAACTCTACGAGAAGTTTTAAGAGACGCGGAACGCCGAGGAGTGGCGGTGGGGCATTTTAATATTTCCGAGATTGGCGCGCTGAAAGCGATCGCGGAAGTGGCAAAAGAGTTGAAACTTCCGGTGATCGTGGGCACTTCGGAAGGAGAACGGGAATTTTTGGATATCCACGACGCGGTAGCCTTGGTGCGGGATCTGCGGGAAAAGCACGGTCAGGAAATTTATTTAAACGCAGACCATACGAAGTCTTTAGAAAAAATTAAAGAAGCGGTGAATGCCGGCTACGACGCAGTCTTGTTTGATGGCGGCGCGCTTCCATTGGAGAAAAATATTGAGATCACAAAAGCGGTAGTTAAATATGTGCGCGAATTTAATAAAGGAATTTTAGTGGAAGGAGAATTGGGAAATATCGGCAGTGGCTCGACTATCCGGAAAGAATTGCCGAAAGGCGCCGCTATTAAACCCGAAGACCTTACGCACCCGGAAGACGCAGTGCGGTTTGTAAAAGAAACAGGAGTAGATCTGTTGGCGCCGGCAGTCGGGAATATTCATGGAATGTTTGCTAACGCTCCCGAGCCGGCTTTGAATATTGATCGAATCCGAGAAATTAAAGACGCAACCGGCATCCCGCTGGTTTTGCATGGAGGCTCGGGCAATACTGATGCAGATTTTCTGGCGGCAATTGCGGTTGGTGTGCGGATTATTCACATCAGCACAGAGTTAAGATTGGCTTGGCGCAAGGGAATGGAGGCGACCTTGAAAGATAAACCAGATGAAGTAGCGCCTTATAAGCTTATGGAGGGCTCCATTGAAGAAATGAAGAAGGTTTTAACCCAGCGGCTGAAGCTTTTCAATCATATTAAATAGACTTGTAAATTGTTTGAGATTGGGATAATATATATCCCAATGGAATTAGTGGTGCAAAAAAGGGAGAAATTTGGAAAAGCGACCAAGGCTATGCGTAAGGCTGGTTTAGTGCCGGCCGAGCTTTATGGCCGTGGAATTGCCAACGTGCATTTGTCTATTCCGGCGAAAGAATTGCGAAAAGTTTTAAAGCAATCCGGTGAGAACACTATGGTTGACGTTATGATAGATGGCGAGAAGCGCCCCGTGATGATTCACGAGTTAGCTCTTGATCCGGTAAGCGATGAAATCACCAACGTTGATCTTTATCAGGTACGTTTGGACGAAAAAATCAAAGTTCGCGTGCCGGTGGAATTTGTTGGTGAATCCGATGCCGTTAAGAGCAAGAATGGTTTGTTGGTGAAGGCGATGCAAGAAATTGAAGTCGAGTCTTTGCCGACCGACATCCCTCGTTCGGTTTCCGTGGATATTTCTAAGATTGCCGACATCGGCCAGAGTGTCCACGTAAAAGATTTAGTACTACCGAAAGGTGTTGAGGTTGTAGCTGATGGTGAATCTGTGGTTGCCACCGTCACCGCTAAGATGACCGAAGAGCAGGAAGCTGCTCTGGCCGCTGAAGTTAAACCGGAAGATGTGAAAGTTGAGACCGAAGAAAAGAAAGAGGCTCGTGATGCTGAAAAGGCTGCCGCTGAACCCGCCACGGCGGGTAAAGCTCCTGCTGGTGGCGCTCCGACTGCTGAAAAGAAATAGTTGGAGTAATCGCGAATAATGCGAATTGGGGAGGTAATAATGCGAATGGAAACAGAACGACTCCGCAAGAAATTGCGGGGTTTTTCGTTATATACTATGAATATGCGATTTATAGCTGTTCTCCTATTTATCCCTACTTTTATACTTAATACCGGATACTCGATACTTAATACTATCCCGGTGGCCTTTGCTCAATCCGCCTCCGAGCGGGAAGCTTTAGAGCGTCAATTGATTGAATTGGAAAACCAGATTGCCCAGCATGAGGCGACTGTGAATGTGTATAAAAAACAAGGAAAGACTTTGCAGGGCGAGGTGAGTTCCTTGAACTCTAAGATTGCCAAGTTGAATCTGCAGATCAAGGCGATTACGTTGAATCTGTCCAAGCTGGACAAGGATATAACGGTTAACAAGGGTCAGATAACAGAGGCGGAGGATAAACTGGAAACTAACAAGGGCGCGCTCGCTAATCTGATTAGGCGGTTGAATGAAGAAGAAAATCTGGGTTTGATGGAGGTAGTTTTGAGAAATCCAAGACTTTCCGATTTTTTTGGAAATTTAAATAGTATTCTTGTGGTTAAAGACACTCTTTCTATAACTGTCGGAAAGGTCGCAAAGTTACGCGAAGATCTTTTGGATAAAAAAGAAGCTTTGGCGAATAAGCGTAGCGACGCGGCCGCCTTAAAGGCTTATCAGGATTCTCAAAAAGCTTCCATCGCCAAAACTAAGAAAGACAAGGATGCTCTTTTGAAAGAGACGAAAGGCCAAGAATCCAAATATCAGGAGATTTTAAAAGAAACTCGGAAAACTGCCGCCCAGATTCGCAGCCGCATCTTTGAATTTTTGGGTGGTGGAGAAATGAGTTTTGATGAAGCGTATCAATTTGCGAAGTTTGCCGAGCAGGCGACTGGAGTGCGCGCAGCTTTTATTCTGGCGATTTTGGATAGAGAGTCGGCGCTTGGTCAGAACGTGGGAAAGTGCGGATATAAAACCGCTATGCACCCCACGCGGGATACGCCACTTTTCTTGGCACTAACTGCCTCATTGAGTATCAACCCTGATACGATTACGGTTTCTTGCGCGAATAGTGACGGCGCGTATGGTGGAGCGATGGGGCCATCTCAATTCATTCCGTCCACTTGGAATATATATAAAGACCGCATTGCGGAAGTCACCGGTCACAATCCGGCCTCTCCGTGGAATAACGGCGACGCATTCGTGGGCACCGCTTTGTATATGAAGGACTCTCTGACTGGTTGCAGGGCGATCTATTCCAAACAGTTGGACCAAGAGCGTTGCGCGGCGGCTAAATATTATGCGGGAGGTAGATGGAGGAGTCATCTTTGGGGATATGGAGATAGGGTAGTTACTAAAGCCCAGCAGTTCCAAAGCGATATCGATATCTTAAATTCCTAAGTCGCTTTGCCCCGCCGTCGGCGTGGGCGCGATATCGACATCCTGAATTCGTAGTGATATAGTTTTTTCGGTTCTTTGTAGAAATGGAGGCAGTCATGAGTAAGTCGGACGTCAGGAGATTGAGCGGGTTGAAGATTTTTCGGTTCGTGTTTCCGACAATGTCGAATGGTTTGTATGATTTCAAGATTGAAAGCTTGGATTTTACCGCTAAGAACAAGAAGCAGGCCAAGAAGGACGCTATCGCTTATTTAAAGACCAGGATTTGCGAGCCCTGAAACGGCCTAACTCCTGAACAGGCTGTTCAGGTGGCGGAGATTACGGAAGTCGCAGACGATTTTGAGATTACTGTGATTGGGCGTTGGCCGAAGAAGAATTGGCCTAGAAAGAAAAATAGTTAGAAAAAGCCCCGCAATGCGGGGCTTTTTGTTTACTGTTGCGGGCGTTGCGCTTTTTGAATTTTGCTTAAAATTGCATCAAAATTTCCATTCAGCACCTCTTCTACGTTATGCACCTTGATCCCGAAGCGGTGGTCGGTGATGCGGTCGTCAGGGAAGTTGTAGGTGCGGATTTTTTCCGAGCGGTCGGCAGTGCCGACTTGGGCGCGGCGGGCGGAGGTTACGTCGCCAAACTCTTTTTCTTTTTGCATCGCGTAAAGCTTGGCGCGGAGCATTTCCATTGCCATTTCGCGGTTAGATTTCTGGTCGCGTTCTACGCGGCAGGAGATTACGATGCCGCTGGGTTTATGCAAAATGCGGACGGCGCTTTCAATTTTATTTACGTTTTGTCCGCCCGGGCCGCCTGCTCGGGAAAAGGTAATCTCTAAATCCTCGGATCGGATATTTACTTCTTTTGCCTCAACGACAGGAAGAATGGCGACGGTGGCGGTGGAGGTGTGCACGCGGCCGGACTTCTCAGTGTTCGGAACGCGCTGAACCCGATGAGTGCCGGATTCATTTTTGAAAGCTTCATAGCAACCGACTCCGTCAACTCTGCCGATGAAAGTTTTGTAGCCGCCTAGAGTGCCAGGGGAAGTGTCGGAAATGGAAAAAGCCCAGCCCTGTTTCAGGGAGTATTTTTGATACATTCGCACCAAGTCTCCGGCAAAGATGGAGGCCTCATCGCCTCCCGCCCCCGCCCGGACTTCTAAGATGATTTTGTTCATAGCCAATAGTGTAAAACAGGTTGATTTTTAAGTAAATATTAGGTACGATGTGGGCACATTAAGCTCTTTGCTTAATCGCCGACCACAGGCTTCGGTGGTGTTCTTTAAAAGGGGAAAATGACGATGAAGGACTTAATCGTCGGCTTGTTCAAAGCCTCCCTGAACAGGGTTGGCTTTGGGGTAGATGGCTGTTTTGCTCGGAACTGGCGGGCGCTCCTCTTCGGAGTTCTCGTCTGCGTGTATATCGGCCTGTCGGTGATTGCTTATACCGACCATGGCGGTTCGCAATCCATTACGCCGCTTACCAGCCGTGAGCGTTCCGGATTGGAGGTTTGGAGAAAGAATAATTGTCAGGTTTGTCACCAGATTTACGGCTTCGGCGGTTTTTTGGGGCCGGACCTGACCAATGTTGTTGATGACGGACGTAGCGATGATGATTTCGCTAAGATTCTAACCGTCGGCTATAAGAAAATGCCGGCGATGAATCTGTCGGACGAGGATTGTGTGTCCGTTCTCGCTTTTTTGAGAGCGGTGAATCGCACGGGTCGTTCGCAGCCGAGAGCAAACGTGGCGAGGCGACCGATTAATCCCAAGTTTCATTGGGAGACGCTGATGGAGATGGCTGAAGATCGGAATCTTTCTGACGAGGTGAAGCAAGGATGTGAGATCGTAACGACTGCGTCTTGCGGATCGTGTCATGTGCCGTTTATGCAGGGAGTGCATCGTTCGCCGGATCTTACGGCCGCGGCAGTTGATCGCTCGGTCAAGAATATCGGACCTGTCCTGAAAGACGGTCGCGGTGCAATGCCTTCCTTTCAGTTCTCGGATAAGGAGATTGCAAAGATCTCCGCCTTCTTGGAGTGGGTGGCCAAAAACCGTTCCGAGTTGGTGAAAAAGAATGACCAAATGCTTGATCGTGAAGGATTTTCCTGGCGGGATCTACAGTGGTGGGAGTACAAATGAACACCTTCCCACGTGATGGTAGGCCGGTGGCGGTGCTTGTGCTGATGGCTATCAGCGCCTGCGCGTTGGCGCTGTTTAGCGGCGTTGCGGCTGGGCTGACTTATACCGATTTGGAATCGGCAATCCGCTCAATCGGGCTGACTCTTCAGCACATTCGTCCTATCCACGAATCGTTCGCGTTCGCCTGGGTCTTCCTGGGAGGCGTAGCGGTTGTTCATGCCTGGCTAATTTCGACCGGCGGACCTTTAAATCCGGCGGAGCGGAAACGCTTCGCGGTAATGATCGGTCTTTGGGTCGTAGCCGGAGCGGGAATTCTCGTGACCTTGCTAGCCGGACGATTTACCGGAAGAGAATATGCCGGATATCATCCGGTATTCTCGGTGATAATCTTCGTCGGCTGGTTGTTGTTCGCCTGGAATTTCTTCGGACGTACCCGATTTTCCCTTCGCGGACAGCCGGTTTACGTTTGGATGTGGACAGCGGCGATCCCGTTGTTCGCGGTCACTTTCTTGGAAGCCCATGCTTATACCTTTGACTGGGTTTCTCGGCAGCCGATCCGCGACATCGCTATCCAATGGAAAGCGAATGGCGTGATGGTCGGTAGTTTTAACCTGCTAGCCTACGGTTCAATGATGTGGACCGGAGGAAAGATGCGCGGGGACGACCGCTATTCGCGTTCAGCGACGGCCTTCCTGCTGTTCTCGGTAGGTATTGTGAACACGTTCACAAACTACGGGCATCATACTTTTCATCTGCCACAGACTCCGTGGGTGCATTGGGTAAGCTTCCTGATCTCGATGGCGGAAGTGCTGTTGCTGGCGAAGGCCGCTGTCGACCTCTGGGGTTTGAGGCGTAAGTCAATTCCGCCGGATCTGGCATTGCCGGACCGATTTGCCCGGAGCGTTACGCTCTGGACTACGGCGATGTTGGTGATGGCAATCGGGATGTCCGTCCCACCGCTCAATTCATTGATCCACGGCACGACCGTCGTAACGGCTCATGCTATGGGTACGATGATTGGCATTGACTCAATGATCTTGTGGGGCGCGCTTTCGTGGCTAATCCGTCAATTTGCCGGACAGGTAGACGGCGTGGTTAATAGCCGATGGATGCGCCGCGCCGTGGCAATCCTTGATCTGTCGCTGGCGGGCTTCCTGACCGTTTTCATAATCCGGGGCATTGCTTCCGGATTGGAACGCCAGCTTGGTCCCTCGGCGCCGGACTGGAGCAGGTTCGTCTCGGTATTCCCGGTCCTGATGGTTGCCTTCGGGTCAGTGCTGGCGGTGACGGTGATTTGGATGGTCGTCCGTTGGATGATTGTATTGATCGGAGTTTTGCGCTCCGATGAGATATCAAGTAAATAGCAAAATCCCCTCGCAAGGAGGGGATTTTTTATTTCTTCGTTTTCCCTACTTTCTTCACGCGAGCCTTCTTTACAATCTTCGGAGCGGCCTCGGCTTTCGCGCGGCGGGCCTTAAACTTCTCAACTTTTCCGGCGGTATCAATCAAGTTTTGTTTACCGGTGTAGAAAGGATGGCAGTTGAAGCAGATTTCAACGTTAAGCTCCGGCTTGGTGGAGCCGGTGGTGAATTCTTTTCCGCAAACGCACTTAACTTTTGCTTTGTCGAAATATTGTGGGTGAATTTCTGTTTTCATATCGTTGAAAAGTATATTAAACCATCATTGCTTTTTTTACAAGTTCCGAGTACATTTGGAATCAGTTACTTCAAAAAGGAAACAAGCGATGCGTTCCCTGATCCCCCCGCTGATGCTGTGTTCCGTTTTCTTTGTCAGCGGTTGCACTACCACGAAGACCGAGACGAAGATGACCGGACTTTTTGATAACGATGCCGAAAAAATGATCGCCGCTTATGATCTGGTGGAGAAAGATAAAACGACGTTGGCGCAATTGACCGAAATCGGTTTCAATCCAAAGGCGCCCAACGTAAGCACTCTGGATGGACCGGAGGCGATGCGGGCGATTTTTGGTGAGCAGGCTTTCGATACAGCCCTGCGAGATCGAAAAAACATCCGTGAGTTGCTGGACGAGTTGTCGCACTACAGCATGATTGAGGTCCCATATTTCTATTTGGAAGAGAAAGAAGACCGATTCTATTTCTCCACCCAGGATACCTTTCGAGATGGCAAGGAGGCGCGGCTTCGCTTCGTGCTTTATGATGGAGTTGTGATTTACGGTGACAAAAAGCACGTGATCATCAAGGGGCACGAGTCCGAGTCCGCTTTTGCCGAAGGTCTGTTCAAGCTGGTTGAGAAATTTGGCGGAGCGGCCGGCAAGATTAACGACCTGCTGAAGAAGGTGCTTGGAAAGTAGCAACAAAAGCTCCGGTTCAAACCGGAGCTTTTTAATTTTCGATTCCTAATATGTAATTTCTAAACAAATCGTGGGGGTTGACGCGCATCGGGCCGTTGTATATAATCTTTTCTACGTGGTTAGAGCATCCGCCCCGTTTGATATTTCGAAATTTCGATATATTGATATCGGAACCTCGACCGGGGCGGGTGTTTTATTCAGTAGGCTCGCGGAATTATCCGCAAGCGCTTCCGGAAAAACATGGCGACTTTGATAAGTGAATAGTTTCTTAAAAAAACTAGCATCTATTTTTTAAGAAGCGGCATCCTGAAAAGGAGATAGCTCCCGGTCGCGATGCTAGATATTTTCTTTCTAGCTCGAGGCGCGACGACGAAGGCGTGGTCTGTTCTACGCCAAGGAGGAGCAACAAAGAGATAAAAGAAAATATCAGCATCCATTCGGTTGTTGCTAAAATTTCATATCGCTTTGTCATTCCTCCTAGCAATAGAATCTATTGCTGCGTCGTCATTTCTCGCGAATATAAAATTTTCGCTAACAACGCGACGGTGATTATCTCCTTTTTAGGATGCAAACCAAGAATCATATTTCGACGAGTCATTTCGGCTCGGTCGGAAATCTACCAAAAGAGTCAAAAATTTTGTAGTTGTCCCAATTTATTCTTGTTTCGAGCAATGAGATAAAACTTATTGTTTGAAACTTATTAATGAGGATTTGATCCTGGTCCAGGATGAACGCTGGCGGCGTGGATAAGGCATGCAAGTCGAACGGAATATTTTTTGAAGAAGTTGAGATTATATCAATGCAACGGATGAAAATATTTAGTGGCGAACGGGTTAGTAACACCTTAGTACATACCTCAAAGTCGGGGATAGCCATTCGAAAGAGTGAGTAATACCCGATGGTCTCGCAAGAGTAAAGTCGCAAGACGCTTTGAGATTGGCTTAGGTCTGATCAGCTAGTTGGTGAGGTAATGGCTCACCAAGGCTATGACCAGTAGGGGGATTGAGAGATTGTTCCCCAACGAGGAAACTGAGACACGGTTCCTACTCCTACGGGAGGCAGCAGTCGAGAATATTCGACAATGGACGAAAGTCTGATCGAGCGACGCCGCGTGGAGGATGAAGGTCTTCGGATTGTAAACTCCTTTTCTACAGCAAAAAGTTATTGATTACTGTAGGAATAAGACGCTGCAAACTTCGTGCCAGCAGCCGCGGTAATACGAAGGCGTCAAGCGTTATCCGGATTTATTGGGTGTAAAGAGTGCGTAGGGGGTTTTGTGCGTCTGTTGTTAAATGTCACCGCTCAACGGTGTCGCTGCAATGGAAACGGCAGAACTAGAGGGGGCTAGAGGCTAATAGAACACATGGTGTAGGGGTGAAATCCGTTGATATCATGTGGAATACCAAAGGCGAAGGCATTTAGCTGGGGCCTTCCTGACCCTTAAGCACGAAAGCGTGGGGAGCAAAAAGGATTAGATACCCTTGTAGTCCACGCCCTAAACGATGCAGATTAGCTATTTCGAGTATCGACCCTCGGAGTGGCGTAGCTAACGCGTTAAATCTGCCACCTGGGAAGTACGGCCGCAAGGCTAAAACTCAAAGGAATAGACGGGGACTCGCACAAGCGGTGGAACATGAGGTTCAATTCGACGGTAAACGAAAAACCTTACCAGGGTTTGAAATGCACTTGAAGACCAGCAGAAACGTTGGTCGTCTCTCAAGGACAAGTGCACAGGTGCTGCATGGTTGTCGTCAGCTCGTGCTTTGAAGTGTTCCCTTAAGTGGGTTAACGAGCGCAACCCCTATCCTGTGTTTTATATGTCACAGGAGACCGCCGTGTTTAACACGGAGGAAGGCAGGGATGACGTCAAATCCGCATGGCCCTCTGATACCCTGGGCTACACTCGTGTTACAATGGCCGGTACAATGGGCTGCCAAACCGCAAGGTGGAGCAAATCCCATCAAAACCGGCCCCAGTTCAGATTGGAGGCTGCAACTCGCCTCCATGAAGCCGGAATCGCTAGTAATCGTGGGTCAGCTATACCACGGTGAATACGTTCTCGAGTCCTGTACTCACAAGAATCGCGCACAGCAGGTTATGAAGCTAAGTCGTTCAAATCGACTCCTCCGAACGAGATCGGAGCGTAGCTGAAGGATAGTCGCCAATCGCGAGAGAGGCGGCAGAAGGATCCGAAAGCAAAGAGCAGTCCCGTTAAATCCGCCAGTTGGCGGACAGCCGCCGAGCCATGGTTGGGTGGTGAGCATGGCGAAGGCAAGTGCAAGCTGTAATGGGAATGTTCGGAAAAGTCTTATAACTTACCTGTGGAGATCTGATATTGTCCTTGACGCAGCGTCAGGGTATAATGAAATTAACGCAATATCAGAAGTCAGCTGGGTCGTAGTATTCCGACGTATAACGTCGGAGGAAGGACCCACTCAATGAAATGCTTACGAAAGATTACATAGTTGGTTTAGTAGATGGCGAAGGGAGCTTTACGGCTTACATTCGCGATCAAAGCAAGCCAACTAAGGTCAAAAGGAGAGTTAAGGTAGAGCCAAGGTTTTATCTGAAGCTAATCGAGAAAGATAAACCAGTACTAGATGAGTTAAAGAAATTCTTTAATTGTGGGAATGTCTATTTTCAAAAAGACAATCGCGCAAATCATCAGCATTGCTATCGCTTCGAAGTAGCCAACAGGAAAGACCTTACTGAAATAATTATTCCGTTTTTCAAGGAAAATCAATTGAAGTTCCCTTCCAAAAGAAAGGATTTCAAGATTTTCTGCGATTTAATGAGGAGGATTAATAAAGGCGAACACTTAACTTCGGAAGGCTTGAGTAATCTTTATAGGATTAAGCAGCAAATGCATTGAGCTCGCGTAGTGCGGGAAATCCGCTCGCTACGTGGGAACATCAATTCTTTATTTCAAAGAAAATAATCGCCCGTCAAGTCAAGGAAGCCGGTAATACCCAAACCCCGACGTTCGTCGGAGCAAGGTAGGATCGGTAACAGGGGCTAAGTCGTAACAAGGCACGCGTAGCGGAAGCTGTGCGTGGATCAATTAAACTAAAATTCTCAAAACCTTCTTTAATAGAAGTGAGAATAAGTTGTCGATTTTTAAGCAATTAATTACAGGTTTTTATCGAGGAGCCTTTAAGTCTCGATCACTTTGGGATAACTACAAAATTTTGGACGTTCTTGGTTAACAAAACCCCGCCACGTCGGCGGGGTTTTGTTGTCTAGGGCGGCCAAACCCCTTTCTCTTCCTCAACCCGCTTCGTTTGCTCCTGCGGCAAACTCCACTTAACGCTCGCGCTAATCGGGTTTTTGTTAAAGATATATTATACAAAAACCTCCTAGCCGATTAGGCTCGCTCGGGTTTCGGGGAAGAGAAAGAAGTTTGACCTGCGCACGACTTATTTGACGAATTGGAGATATTTTGTTATTATCTTTCCAGCAACTTTTCACAAGGAGGTAGTCGTGGAACAGACGAAAGTCGGGTCGGTTTCGCCGGAACTGCTGGATGGGGAATACCTGAACGACGCCGGGACAGACATGCTGTTGGCCTTGCTGACGAAGCTGCGGCCCGGGAGATGGGGGAGGGCCTTCATTCCCCTGCGAAGCTTGATGGTGACGGTGGCTTGTGAGCTCGTGATTGTGGAAAGACGTCAGGTTCTACTCACTTATCGCGAAGACAAGCACTTCAAGGGCTGGCACACCCCCGGGACCTACATTGAACCCGGCGAGGATTTGCAGACGACTGCTCAGCGCTGCGCGACTCGCGAACTTGGAGAAAAAGTTCGGGTGCGATTCAAGGGCATCATTGGAGCCGTGAACCATCCGAAGAGCGCGCGCTTCCACGATCTTAGCGTGTTGGCTCTGTGTGAGATTGTTGAGGGAAGTCCGACGACGGGCGCGTGGTTTAGCGAATGCCCCAAAGACCTCATTCCGGATCACCTTGAGTATTGGCCGATGATTGAAAAAGTTCTCTAGAAATTCCATCCCCGCACTATGCTATAGCATAGTGCGGGGATTTTTGTTTGTTCCCGTATTTAACAGAGCGAATCGGCATTTCTTTGTAAGGAACCACAAGGGGAGGCTAGCCCAAAATAATGAGTGCAGGGCAGATTTTTGGTTAAAAAATTGAATGGCCGGAAAATCCCGAAGGGAGGAACGGGAGCCGTTCAATTTATCCCAAAAATCAACCGGAGTGAATATATTTTTTCTAGCCGTACCGGGTTCCTGAAAGAAATGCCGATGAGCCTTGTGGATAATCGGGAGTGGCTTTTTAATCGGCGAAATAAGATAATGAGCTATATGATAAAAACATCTAAAAAAGGTTTCACGCTTATCGAATTACTAATCGTTATTGGTATTTTGGCAATTTTAGCAACGGCCGTTATTTTAATATTGAATCCTGTTGAATTATTTAAACAAGCCCGTGATTCCCAGCGTATTTCTGATATGGCTACAATGAAAAGCGCTTTGGCCTTCTACCTTTCCACTGTTTCCGGAGCCAATTTAGGAGCTGCCGGCACTTGTTATGCTTACGCGCCTGCTGGTGGAGTTGCTTTGCCTGCTGATTGCGGCCTGCGCCACACCGCTTCCGCTGAAGTCTATGATGCAGATTTGTCGGTAGATGGTACTGGCTGGATGCCGATAGACCTTGGTCAGATTCCCGGAGGAGCGCCACTTTCCGCTTTGCCTCGCGACCCTCAAGCTTCAGCTGGTAAATTCTATTCTTATGTCGGCAACACTGCCGGTGGAACTTTTGAAATGAACGCAGACATGGAAAGCGGACGTTATTCTTGTGGAGGAAAAGATGACGTGGAAAGCACTGATGGAGGAGATAAGCCGATTGCCGGTGGCGCTTGCGATGCATCATCAGTTTACGAGGTAGGCAATGATCCTGGACTCAATCTTTAATTTAGTAATCGTTTCACTACTCCTTGGGGCGCAATGGTTAATGCGCCCTTTGGCGTTTTTCAGAATAACGAGGATTATTTTTTGGGTTTTACTTTTCGGAGCTTTATTTTTGTCTTTCTATTTAACCCATGAGCAATATAAGATTTGGCTCGCGCATCCGCTTTCTCAATTTTTACTTCCACCCCATCAGAGCGCTAATTATTTTATCTCCTATGCATCGGTGAATTTCTTTTTGCCCATCGTCGCGAACTTATTATTGGCTACTATGGCGATGCTGGCATTGTTTCTAATTAACAAAAATTCCAAAGGCAGATTTTTTGAATCAGTAGAGTCGTATTTGGCAGGAGTTGCCGTTTTGTTATCCGGAGCGGCCTGGCCGATTTTGCTCCTTGCGCTAGTCGGCATCGCTTTTTTGGGGTCAGTCATTAATCTTTTGCGTAAGCGTGGTGCGTTTTCCCTAGAATATTTTTGGCTCCCCGCTGCCGCATCGGCTATACTTATACTAAAGATAATAAGTTTATAAAGTTATAATGTTTATAAAGTAGAGACGCTTCCGTTTTTAACTTTAAAACCTTACAAACTTTACAACTTTTAACTATTTAGCATGGTCCAAATCCCCGACGATAAATTAAAAGAGATATTGGTAAAAGACGGCGTAGTAAGCGCCGCTGATTTTGATTCGGTAGCCAAAGATTCTAAGAGAATGGGGCAATCGGTGGCGCAGATTTTGGTTTCGAGAAATTTCATTAAGCCAGGATACTACAACGGATTGTTGGCTAAATATTTTGGCGTGGAGCCGGCGAATCTTTCTAGTCAGACAATTGATGAGGCGGCGTTGCGCTTATTAACCGAAGACCTCGCTCGCCAGAAAAAAGCAGTTATTTTTAAGCGCGACGAAGACGGGGCTTTGAATGTGGCGATGAGTGATCCGACTGACCTCGCTACGATTGAATTTCTCGCAAGCCGACTAGGCGCGCGCATCAAGCCATATTTGGCCACCGATGAAGATTTGAAAAAGGGTTTTGCTGTTTATGGCAGAAAATCGGCGGATGACTTCCGGAAGATTATTGAGGAAAATGTGCAGGCAACTTTGCGCGCCGAAATAGGTGGAAAGGTGGAGAAAGATGCGGCGCAAGAAGTGCCAGTGGTGGCTATCGTGGATAACTTGGTTTCTTATGCAATCGCCACGCGAGCTTCCGATATTCACATAGAAATCTTGGAAGACGCAGTGTTGGTGCGCTATAGGATTGACGGCATTTTGCATGAAATTAGTAAAATTCCGAAAGAAGTTCATTCATCAATTTTAGCGAGGCTGAAATTGCTGGCTGGTCTACGCCTCGACGAACATTCCAAGCCGCAAGACGGACGCTTCCGCTATCAAGCGGGTGGGGATTTGATTGATATCCGCGTTTCAGTGATACCGACTTTTTACGGAGAAAAAGTGGAGATGCGCTTGCTTTCATCCACTACCCGCGCGCTTTCTTTTGAGGAGCTTGGAATGTTGCCGGACACGATTAAAACTATTCAGGAAAATACTTCTAAGACTTACGGCATTGTGTTGGTTACCGGTCCGACCGGTTCTGGAAAAAGTACCACGATTTATTCAATGTTGAGTGTTTTAAACAAACCAGAAGTGAATATTTCTACCATTGAAGATCCGGTTGAGTACGATATGAAATATATTAACCAGACGCAGGTGAATGAGGCAGCAGGCATTACTTTTGCGAATGGTTTGCGGGCGCTCCTTCGCCAAGACCCGAATATCATAATGGTGGGTGAGGTGCGCGACGGTGAGACGGCGGAAATCGCCGTGCAGGCGGCCTTAACCGGTCACTTGGTGCTTTCAACTTTACACACCAACGATGCCGCTTCCGCTATTCCACGCTTGTTTGATTTGAAAGTAGAGCCATTTTTGGCGGCGGCGGTTTTAAATGCGATTCTTGCTCAGCGTTTGGTGCGGCAGATTTGCCCTGACTGCATTCAGTCTTATCCGGTCACTCCAGAAATTGTGAAGATTATTCAGGGCCAGTTTAAGTCATTGGGTATTGAAGGGGAGTATAAGCCGCCGAGGGCAATGTTTAAGGGAAAGGGTTGCGCTACTTGTGGGAACATTGGCTACAAGGGGCGAATCGCTATTTTTGAAGCTTTCAGCGTGGATGAATCTTTGCGTAATCAAATCGTGGATTCTAAATTCACTTTGGACCTATTAAGGAAAGAGCTCCGGAAAAAAGGATATGTGACGATGTTTGAAGATGGGTTGCGGAAAGTTGCCAAGGGTATGACCACGATTGAGGAGGTGTTGCGCGTTATTAGAGAATAGGACGGTCCGGCTCTTTTTCTCGGACACAGAATAACCGGCCTCCTGCGGGCCGGCTTTCTTCTCCCTCGGCAGTTGTTCGTTCGTGGACTATATAACGAACGAGCCAAGCCCAACCGCCTCCGGCATGTTCCTTGAAAGAGAGTCGCCTCGCTTTGCCACTTTCCCGCGGGAAAGTGGATTACTGTGGATAAGACCTCAATACCCCCCCCTCGTATTTAAGATATAATTTCTTTAAGGCTATTTATAGCTAAAAACTCCATGAGATTTTTCCGTTTTCCATCGGGGGGGGGGGCGCCTAACTGTTCTTATATTTCTCAGTCTTTTTTTGGTTTCTCCAAGTCATTTATTTGCCAGAGAAACTATTGTTGCGGTTCCGGTAATTAACCCGTCTGTCATTGCGAGCGAGGCAAAGCAATCTAACACCATCATCGCCAGGTCAGTTGAGGTTTATCCCACCGCCAATCTTTTTGATAGTTTTCTTAGCGTTTTTCAAAATATTAGGGAATCGATACAGAATTTTGCTGTATCACTAATTAACCTAGCCAATCCCAAAGTTCCGGTAAGTACCACTCCTCCACCCATACGAATTGTTGCTGTTCCCGTGTCTGCGACGCCCCCGGCTCCATCTGTCATTGCGATCCGCCAGCCGGCGGAGAAGCAATCTAACATTGATGTGGTAAAATCCGTCTCCGCCCCCACGCCGCAGATAATATATATCCAACAACCTGCTCCGACCGGTACCGTAGGAGTCTCTTCCCAGTCCCAGTTAGATTCTTTGACTGCTGACCTGCTCGCCTTCAAAAAATCTCAGCAGGCCACGACCGAAAATCTGCAATACAATATGGGTCTAATGAGCCGCATCAGCTCTCTCGGCCCAGTCGGCAGCAATCCTCTTACAATTTCCAATCCAACATTCGCCGGATCTATTACGGGCATTGAAGACGGCGATATTCCCGACGACATCACCGCTTCCAATTACCTTTTGCGCGCCGGAGGTGAGCTCAGCGGCAACCTCACTATCGCGGGTAATCTCACAGTTGCCGGCGCGCAAATTTTGGGGGGAGGTGGTGGTTCCAATCCTTTTAGCCTTGGCGGCTCCTCCGCGCAGGGGACTTTAATTTTGGGAAATGGCACCACTGCTTCTTCTACGATTTCCGGCGAATACGGCAGGTTAGGTTTTGGTTCCACTTCTCCTTATGCCCAATTCTCCATTGAGGCCGTCCAGGGCGTAGTCGGTTCTTCCACCCCCGTCTTCGTTATCGGAGACACAGGCTCTTCTTCTCTGCTCGTTGTCTCCGGAATCAATGGAGACGTCGGCATTGGCACCAATACTCCCGGAGCCAAATTGGATGTGGGAGGCTTTGCGAATATCAAGGGGAATCTGAATATCTCCGCTACCTCCACTGCCGGTTCCTTTGTCGCCACTTCCACTTTGAGTGTCGGAACTTCAACTCCCGGAACGAATACCCAGCTGACGGTCCAGGGCAACTCCTATTTTACGGACGGATTATCTGTTGGCATCGCCGCCACAACTACCTCTGGATCCATCGCCAGCATTTTGCAATCGGCTGGAACTTTCTACGGCTCCGGAGTCGGCACTTCCTCATTTGAAGGAGGTATCAATGTGAAAGCCAACGGGGGAATTACTTCGGCTTCGGGATTAATCGTATCGGCGGGAAAAGTTGGTATTGGAACGACGAATCCGTCGACGGTTTTAGATGTTCTGACGCCTGGTGGCTACCGATTGCTTTTCACGGACGACGCCAGCGCTTTCCAGATAACGGGTGTGAACTCGGGTATTACTGATAACGTTCCCTTGAGGATACAGGGTACTGATTTACGTTTTTATACAAATAGTGGTGGAGCGCAGGAACGACTTCGCATAACAACAGCTGGCAATGTTGGTCTTGCCCGAACCAGCCCAGATACTCTTCTTGATCTCGGGCGGGCGGGCGACGTGACCACTCGAGATTTAAATATTATTGGCTCTGACTTGAATATCGGCAACGGCATCCTCGCTACCTCCACTCTTTCGGGAGAATATGGAAAACTCGGTCTCGCTTCCACTACTCCCTGGGGTCAGTTCTCCATTGAAGTCTCCGGAGTTCCCGGCTCCACCACTCCCGTATTCGTTATCGGCGACTCCGGCACCTCTTCCCCAATCTTCATCGCCAACGTCAATGGAAGAATCGGTATCGCCACCAACACCGTGGATCAATATGGAGTTCTGGGTATCGGATTATCTGTGGCAACCTCCACATACATTGAAGGAGGATTGGGAGTGGGCGTTGCTACTTCTTCTGCCGGCGGTTTGTTCGTCAAAGGATCTGCAGATATTTATGGCGGACTAATTGTACGTGGCGGTAAAGTGGGCATTGGTACGACAAATCCGGGGTCAATATTAGAACTTAATTCTAATGAGCCAGTATTGCGAATGACAACCGGTGCGCCCGGAGGACAGTGGGATCTTATTGGCGGCAATGGGGTCGGTGTAGCCGTTGGTGATTTTGTTATTTTCAATGCTGGATACGGCAACACACCGTTTAGGATCATAAACGACGCAGGAAACTTGAATAATAATGCGTTTATAATAAAAGGTGGCAATATCGGTATCGCTACTACCGTTCCAGGAACAAAATTGGACGTCCACGGCTTCGCCAATGTCGCCGGTAATTTAACTGTTTCTGCTACGACTACCACCGGATCCCTGATTGCCACCTCTACTTTAAGCGTAGGCACTTCCACGCCCGACTCCTTAGTTCAGTTCGCAGTTGGTGGAAATTCATATTTATCCGGCGGTCTTTCCGTCGGTCGCTCCGCGACGACTACCAACGGCGCCTTGATGGCGGGAGCTATTGATGGCACCACTTTGAATCTCTCCGGCCGATTGGATTCAATCTTTACCGGCACCTCCACATTTGCGGGAGGGGTTTCTGTCGCCGGATTGGCTTCATCAAATGGATTGAATGTAACAGCAGGAGATTCAGTTATCGGTCCGCTAAAAGTTGGGACGGCGGCGATTACGTCGACGGTGAGATTTTTTGGCGCTGACGGATCGACAGCCGCCCCCACATACGGATTTTCGTCCCGTACCGATGCTGGTATGTATAACGTTGGTAACGGGGAAATTGGGTTGGTCGGACAAGGCTCTCTGGAGGTTCGCATTTCATCGGGGTCGGTTCAGATTGGGTCGGGAACCTTTTTGAATTTCGGGGGCACCACCGGATGGAAATATATCGCCGCTGCAAATATTCGGCAGGGAAACTCCTCCTCCGCCACCCCCATCGACCAGATATTCACCCTCGGCGAAGCGAGCAGGCCGGGGACGGATACTAACATTAGTGGTGCGACTGGAACGATTCAGAGCGGTCTAGGCACTGGGATTGGAACTGAATCATCGCTTATTTTTCAGACTCCAACATTGGCCGCTTCGGGTAGCGGAGTACAAACGTATGCAACGAGATTGACTGTCGGTTCGGCAACTTCAACCTTCACGGGAGCCTTAACTGTGGGTGGTAGCGTCGGCATCGGCACCACGACCCCACGGGCAATGTTAGGTATCGCGGCGGGTAGCTCCACTCCCGGCCTTATGATTCAGACCGAGGGCAATACCGGGCAGGGAGCAATAGCAATCGTTGTCGATGCAAATGCTAACTGTAAAGACGGAGAATCAAACGGGGCCTGCGCTCTGAACGACTTGGCTGAGTTGTATCCAGTGTCCGAACCTCTGGAGAAGGGAGATATCGTGATGTTTGATGGTGGAGCGCCCGTTCATATAAAGAAAGCGACTAGTCGGAATAGTTTAGCTGGCGCAATCTCTACTTCTCCGGCCATCGTCTTTGAAGGCTCGATGATCAAAACAATGGGTGGAGTTTACGAGTGGAAAGGGAATACCGCTCCCCTCGCTCTTTCCGGTCGTGTGCCGGTGAAGGTTTCTCTAGAAAATGGCCCAATTCATATTGGCGATCCGATAACCGTGTCTTCTACTACTCCGGGCGTTGGCGTTAAAACCATCACCTCCGGCAAGATTATCGGTTATGCCCTTGATGATTTGCTAACCGCCACTACTGCTCCAAATTCTTTTGATAAAATCCTCGTTTTCGCCAATCTCTCGCATTGGCAAAATCCGGATGAAATCTTAGAACCGTCTTCAACGTTTATTCAGAAAATTATTGAGGCAATAACTGACTGGCTAAAGACTGCCGTTGTTACCATTAAAGAATTAGTCGTTGATAAGCTGACGAGCAAAGAAGTTAATACCGATAAACTTTGTGTCGGCGCCACCTGCATTACCGAGAATCAACTGCAGGCATTGCTAAACCAAAATTTACCCGTCGCGGCGGGTGTGAACGGCGGAAATAGTCCTCCTCCCGCGCCATCGCCAACTCCCGCTCCTGAATCGGCCCCCGACACCGATGCGCCGGTGATTACTTTGAACGGATTGAATCCGACCGAGATTGAAATAGGAGCGGTATATTCGGATATGGGCGCCAATGTTACCGACAACGTAAACAGCAATCTTGGTTATAAGGTCAGCTTGGATGGTGGCCCGGAAACCTACCCCCAAGAGATGGAATTGGATACTTCCATGGCTGGCGAACATATCCTAATTTTTATTGCGATTGACCAAGCGGGGAATCGCGGAACCGCCTCAAGAGTAGTGAGGGTTGTGAATCCGAACGCTCCTAGCCCAGAACCGGAACCTAGCCCTTTTCCGGAACCCAGCCCCACCCCCGAACCTTCTCCAGCTCCCGAGCCATCCCCAACTCCTAGTCCCGCTCCCGAACCCATTCCTGCGCCCGAACCCGAACTTTAGTTTATATTTACCCCACTTTCACGCGTGAAAGTGGGTGGGGTTTATTTTAATCCCTATCCCCCATTACCCCGATTCCTTTTTGCAGGAAAGGTTTAAACACGATTGCTAGCGCAGCCACCGCGTCTAAAAGATTAATATTTTTCTTCTCCGCATTGATCGCCAAGGAGGAATACCTTCTTTTCCCCTGCCCAAATCTGGCGCTCTGATAATGCCCAGTTTTACGAAAAGCGACTTTCTTGATCGCGCTAACGGTGGATGACGATATCCATAAAATCTCCCCGATCTCTTTATAAGACTTGCCCTGACTGACCAAAACCAATACCGCCAATCTTCGCAATAGCATTTTTTTCTCTTGCGAGCACAATAAACTTTCGAGAAGGTTTTTTGCATTTTGTTTTGATCCCATTTTCAGGATACTATCTAGCAACTCCTCCCACAAAACTTCTTGCCACTCCTCCGCTGCCTTGCCCCTTAGATGTTCTGGTTTATTCATTTTTTTTATTAACTGTAATTATACACCCCTACTTTCACGCGTGAAAGTAGGGGTGATGAGGACGAAAGGCCTGCCTACCGGTTTACCCGCCTATGGAGGGCAGGCAGGGATTTTATTAATTCAATTAGGCTGATTTGTTACGCGTACCAGACTTATAGAAATTAAGTGGAATGGTATAATTAAAGGATGAAGTTTTCCTATAAAGCCGCTGATGCGGCCGGAAAGGTAGTAGAAGGCTCTATAGACGCCGAGAATACCGGGGATGTGTTGGCGTCTTTAGCTGCTAAGGGATTACGGCCTATTTCTGTTAGCGCTGAAAAAACCGTTGAGCGGAAATCTCAAAGTATTTTTGGCCAGTCAATTAATGTTACCGATAAAATTTTCTTAACCAGATATTTGGCATTGATGTTGCGGGTAGGGACTGATCTTTTTAAAGCTATCAATATTTTGATTGCTAATTTTGATAAAGCGATTGTAAAGTCCCTTCTTTTGGAAATTCGCACTAACTTGGAAAAAGGCCAGCCGTTCTATCAGACCTTCGCTGCTTACCCGAAATATTTTTCTCCGGTATTCGTAAATTTAGTAAAAGCCGGTGAAGCTTCGGGAAATTTGCAAACAGTTTTTGAAGATTTAAGCGTAAATTTAGAAAAAGAGCACGAGTTGCAGAGTAAAATCCGCTCCGCTCTTATCTATCCGGTTATTTTGTTTGTTCTGTCATTATTCGTGTTGTTGTTCCTCGTGAGTTTCGCTTTGCCTCGTATCGCTTCAGTATTTCAAGGAGGAGGGTTCGATCCGCCGTTGTTTTCTAAAATAGTATTCACTGTCGGATTGGCGATTGGCAACAACATTGCGATTATTTTAGCTGTGCTGGCAGTAGTAATATTTGGCGGCTGGATATTTATCGCCAAGACGTTGGCCGGAAGGCGATTTGTGTCGGCTTTGCTGAACGTGTTGCCGGTGGTTAAGACGGTGGTTTATAAAATTGCTCTGCAGAGGTTCGCGGCCACCTTGAGTTCTCTGATGGGAGCTGGATTGCCTATCTTGGAATCTTTGAACATTACCGCCGATGCGGTGGTGCATCCGGGGATTCAAGATGCCTTGCGTCGAGTCGCTAAAGATGGAGTAACAAAAGGTTTGAGTTTGGGAGAGGCTTTCAGCCGAGAACCGATCTTCCCGCCGGTGGTAGTGAATTTGGTGGCGATCTCGGAAAAAGCCGGGCATCTCGACCAGGTCTTGAAAACTTTAGCGGATTTTTATGATTCCGAGATTAGCGCGGCGGTGAAGAATCTAGTGGCCTTCATCGAGCCGTTATTGTTGGTCTTAATTGGTGGCGTTATCGGTTTAATCGCGCTTTCGATTCTCGTTCCGATTTATCAGCTCGTTACGCAATTCTAATGAAAAAAAATCCCGGATTTACACTAATCGAGATCTTAGTGGTTCTCGGCATCAGCATCATTTTGGCGATGGGCGGGTTGTTCAGCTTATCCAATTTGAGAAAGCATCAATCTTTGCGTTTGGCCTCCGAGGGGATGGTGGCTTTCTTGCGGGATGCCCAGCAGCGTTCCGTTAGTCAAGACGGCGGCTTGGGTTGGGGAGTCCATTTTGATAATTCCGCTAGCGAGCGAGATTCTTATTGGAGATTTAGCGGGGTGGATCCGTTAATAGCTTCCGAAAAAGTGGCGATAGCTCCCGGTGTAGAGCTGGAGACGTCGAGTGATAATGTTTTCTTTTCTAAGGTTAGTGGATTGCCCGACTCGGCTACGGTTGTTAAAGTTAAGTTATCTAATGACCCTGCGACATTCCGCACAATTACCATAAATGCTCAAGGCACAATTGAACAAAAATAAGACTGAATCAGGTCAATCTCTAATTGAGATCCTTATCGGGATTGCCATCGGCGCTATTTTGATAGGCGGAGCGGCGGCTACCATCACTTTGACTTTGCGTTCTAACGTACAGAACAAAAATATTCAAACAGCCTCTTCTTTGAGTCAGGCAATACTTGATAAGGTTACTGTTTACGCTGATGCCGATTGGCACAACATTGATGGGGTGGTTAATTGCGGAACCACTGGCGTGGGTATTTTGCCGTCGCCCGCGTCTTATCATCTGGCTTCCGAAGATTACCTTCCAGGCTTGGAATGTAAGGCCGGCGCGAAGTCCGAGCCCGTGGATGCCGAGGGGATCACTTTCTCAACTTCTTTTAAGATTGAGCCGGCGCATCGCAATCAAGCCACCGATGCCATTGAGCCAGCCTCCTCTTCGACCTATGAAGATCCTTCTACTAAAAAAATTGTTTCCATTACGACTTGGTTAGAAAATGGTCAGGAAGCCGACGTGACTGTGAATAAATATATTACCCGCAGCCGGAATTTGATTTTTAAGCAGACAGACTGGCAAGGAGGGAAGCCACCGCAAGAAACCTTTCCGGACGGCGGCATTACTGTGAATACTAAATTCTCGGCTTCGGCAGGGGTAAAATTTTCTGAAGCTGGAGTTTTGAAAAAATCAGGATTTTGATGGAGTAATCACGAATAATGCTAATCACTACAAATAATATTGCGAATAAGAATCTACTCAAAACGACCGGTTTTATTTTGTCGTTCGTCGTTGGTTGTTTGTCGTTGGTCGGCATTGCGTTCGCCGCCGACGTTCCGGGAGTGGTTAATAATATCGCAACCGCTGATATTGATAGGCATGCTTGGAATGACGTTGTCGGCTGGATAGATTTTGGTTCGGACGCCACCGCCGGTACTGGTGAAGTTGAGGTTACCGACACCCAGCTGAAGGGTTACGCCAATATTTTGCAGGCCGGATTTTTGGCGCTTGATTGCGCCACTTCTCCCAATGGCGATATTTGCGCAACCAGCGGGTTTAAAGTTTTAAATGACGGAAGCGGAAATTTATCCGGTTGGGGTTGGAATGACAATATTGGCTGGGTTAGTTTTTCCGGCACGGCTACCGATGGCTCCCCGTACGGAGTGACGATCAGCGGTTCCTCCGGAGATTTTAGCGGTTGGGCTTGGAACGACGTGGTCGGCTGGATAAGTTTTAATTGTGTGAATTTAGGGCCGGGTTCCTGTAATACCGCGCCGCCTCCGGATGCTAAATACAAAGTGAACACTTCTTGGAGTTCCGGTCCGGATATTGATCCTCCTACTGGTGGTCCGACGGGAATTACTCCCGGAGGCGGCGGGGGAGGCGGTGGTAGCGGCGGCAGTACCTTCGATGAGAATACCTGGTTAATCTCTAGCGTTTTTGACACTCAAGTCCAGGGCGGGGCGGCCTTAAATACGGTGATGTGGCTTGGCGAAAAACCGGGCGACACGGCGGTTGGAATTCAGATTGCCTCGTCTAATTGTCCCAATGGCGCTACTAATTATCCGGCCTGTACGACCGGCGATTGGACTTATGTTGGTCCAGCCGCCCCGGGCATTCCCAAAGGCAATGATAAAAGTGCCTATGAAGCCGTCGATGGAAAGCAATTCCGTTTGAATCCCGCCGATCACAACAATAAGCGCTACTTCCGCTACAAGGTTTATCTTTTTTGGAGAGCTGGCGACACTCCGGAAGTTCAGGATGTGATAATTAACTATTCGCCTTAAAGCGAATAGCAATATTTAAATATTGAAATGTTTAAACATTTAAATATCGGAACATTGGGAAAGCGTCGAGGTGTCTCGACGCTTCCCACAATGCTCCTTTTGGGTGGCATTATTATCGAGATTGCCATCGCTAGTGCTTTCCTAACTTATTATTTTAACGTCACTAATTTCGCCGCCCGTCTTTCCGCAGAGGCGCTTGCCGCTGCCCGAGCAGGAGCGGACGACGCCCTTATCCAACTGGTTCGAAATCGTAATTTCGCTCCAACTCCCAATCCTTATGAAGTCAGCGTTGCCGGAGGACGCACGGCTTTGGTAACTATTTGTGGCGAGGCTTGTTATGGAGTGGCGGGAAAAACCCAAGTGGTTTCCATTGCTACTGCCCTGAATAAGAAGAGCAAGGTGGAGGCTATTTTAACCGTTACCACAGATGGAAAGGTCACCGTGGATTCGCTGAAGGAAGTTCCTCTACAACTATGAAATTAATGCGCTATTTAAATCCGGCGCCGATGATAGGTGGACTGGAAGTTTCCGACCTCGCTTTGAGGTTTTTGCGTTTTGAAGATGACAAACTCAAACAGGCTTCGGTGCAGTTGCCGCCGGGGGTAATCATGGATGGGAAGATTTTAGAGCGGGATAAATTAGTTGCCGCGTTGGGTGTCTTGCATTCTCAAATTGAAAAACCAAAAAAAATAATTCATTCAGTGGTGGTGATGCCGGCTTCGAACGTTTACACACAGTCTTTTTCTATGCCAATGGTGGCGGAAAAGAATGTTCGTGAAACTGCATTATTAAATATGCAGATGGTTTCTCCGATTGATTCTAAATCGGCTTATTCCGATTATCAGGTTATCGGCGAGACTAAGCCCGGCCAAGTGGAGGCTTTGGGGGCCTTTGTTTCTGCGAAAGAAGTAGACGATATGGTGTCGGCTTTGAAAGAGGCCAATTTTGATGTAATTGCAGTGGAATTTATCGGAATGTCGCTGATGCGTTTGGTAAAAAATTATTCCGCCGGAATGAAGCCCGACGCCCCATATCTGATTGCGCACCTTTCGGGTGATGGGCCGGATATTATGATTGTGAAGAACGGGCATCTTTATTTCAATTATTTTCATTCATGGGCAGCCATTCAGACGGAGATTGGCGGCCGCAAAATGGAAGCGAAGGATGTGCAGGATTTCTTGGCGACGCATATCCGCCAAGTTTTGAATTTTTATACTAGCCGTTGGGGTGGGGCGATTAAGGATATTGTTTTAGTGCAAAACCCAATTGCGAAAGAAATAAAAGACACGATTCAGCAGAGTTTCGGAATCGACGCGCATTTATTGACTATCGGAAAATATAATCAGCTTTCCACCCTTTGGTATGCGGCTCTAGGCGCGGCATTGAGAGGATTGACGCCCCGCTCGAAAGATAATGACTTAACACTTACCGCGACCGGAGTAGACGTGGGATACTATCGGGAGTCAGTGTTGAATTTTCTTAAATCTTGGCGGGGAGTTATCCTGATGGCTCTGGGATTCGTGGCGGTAGTATTTCTAGTGGGAGATTTATTCCTAATCCAAACTTCCACATCCGTTGCCGAAAGCCTTAAATCAGGAACCTTGGTGCCCCTTGCTGATATTCAGGCTTTGCAGAAGGATGTGCAGAAATTTAATACTAATGTTGCCTATGCGTTAAAAGCGCAGGAGTTAGGAGATTTTTGGTCTCCTTTGTTTGATAAAATTTTAGCTAATATCCGCGCGCTTTCCGGGCAAACTATCCGTATTGAACGGCTCTACATCGATCAGAGCCTTTCCGGTTTGCTGATTGCCAAAGCCAGCAACGATTCGGCAGTTATTAATTTCAAGAACGCGATGGCCAAAGAAACAAACTTCGCCGACGTTGTATTGCCGCTTTCCAACATCAAAGTTAACTCCGACGGCACGGTTTCATTTACGTTGCAGTTCAAAGTTGTCTCACTTAAGTTCGACAGCCAATAAGGGTATAGCCAGTAGGGTAAATACCTGGCATAATAAGACTATGAGCTATAGATATACCAGCGTAATCAACAAAGAGGGGAAATTGTTCGTTGCGACCGCTATTGAGCTGGGAGTGGTTAGTCAGGGAAAAAACGTTGAGGATGCTCAAAAGAACTTAAAGGAGGCAGTGGAGCTTTATTTAGAAGATATGCCGAAATCCAAAAGATATCTTCATAAAGAAGCGCCTTTGGTGACTACCGCGGAAGCGTAAGTATTACTCGATTTTCATTCAAAAAAATAAACCCACCACACTATCTCATGAGATAGTACCTGCCTTGCCTTATTTTACTTGGCGTGATATTATGTATCCGGTTCGTTGATTAAGCATCCACGAAAAATCGCTTTGCGATCTCGTGGTAAACCGCGGTCCCGACGGGTTCGGGTAACTTAAGGGGAAAATAAAATGACTGCCACGGCTGATGTGATGTACAGGGGAATAGTTTTCAACGAGGTAAAAGCCATCCAAATGTTCGATACGGGAGTCCTTAATTATTACGACGGACCGGAAAGATTTCTCGCTTATTTTTTTAATGAAAAGTTTTGGATTGTAAAGGAGGTTTATCGGTGTAAATTTCTTGGTATTTTTGGGACATCGCCTATTGAGAGCCGTGCCGTAGATTCTGTGATGAGCTCCGCATCTTTGTGTGCGCAGTGGTTTCTGGATAAATTTAGCCGTAGTATCGCTGCTAAGCTCGATTGCAGCCTTCTTTGGGTCAAATGTCTCGCTGAACAAGAAGGTTAAACAATTTAAAAACCGCCAATCCGGCGGTTTTTCATTCATAATGAGTTAGTCGAACTATTTCAGCTTTTCAATAACTTCCTCAAAAACTTTTTTCAGCGTTGCCATATCGGCGGCGCTGATTTTTTTAAGTACAAAGTCGCCGGCTTTTAGGCGTCCGCCAGCTGGCGGAGCTTCATTGGCTGGGCGGATGCCGATGCGCAATCTCCAAAAATCGTTGGTTTTTAAATGTTGTTGAATGCTTTCAATTCCGTGATGACCGGCCGAGCCACGGGCGAAGTCTAGCTTATATTTTCCAATTTCCAGGTCGCTGTCATCTTGCGCGATTAGAATTTCTTCCGGTTTGGCGCCGATTTTTTTTGCCGCCTTCTCCACGTATTTCCCGGAGTTGTTCATGTATTCCGTGGACTTTGTTATTAGTCGTTGGTCGTTAGTCGTTAAGTAATCTACAAAAAGATGGCCGACATTGTGGTAGGTCTTTTCATATTCTTTGTCGGGATTGCCGAGTCCTATAACTAATTTGATTTTGCTGGCGTTGAAATCCATAGTGTCCGTATGTTGTCTATTTTATCACAATCCACGATAATTAAAGGCAATTATCCCTATGAAGAAGTTCCTTGTATCAATTTGGGAGATAGTCGAAGTGGTCTTCGTTTCCCTTGTAACGGTATTTATTATCCGTACCTTCATTGCCCAACCATTTTTGGTGAGTGGCGCCAGCATGGAGCCGAATTTTCAGAACGGCAATTATCTGATTATTGATGAAGTCACTTATCGTTTTCGAGAGCCCGAGCGAGGGGAGGTGGTAGTTTTCCGTTATCCGAAAGATCCGTCCACCTACTTTATAAAACGAGTTATCGGTTTGCCGGGGGATCGGGTGCTGGTGCGCGGCTCGGAGGTTTGGGTTTATGATGACGGCAAAGAAATTTTTCATGAAACCGGCACCGTTGGTGGAGTAGACAGAACTTTAGGAGCCGATGAGTATTTTGTTTTGGGCGATAATAGGTATAATAGTTTTGATTCCCGAAACTGGGGCCCAATCTCCAAGAAGCATATTATTGGGGTCGCCCGCGTCAGAGTTTTCCCAATTACTGAATTTGAATTCGTAACTCATTAAATTTAAAAAATATTAGAATGCCTAATCCAGCAAAAAAAGTTCGCCCCAATGTCATCACCGGCCCGAAAGGAATGCACGACATTTTGCCGAGTGATCAGCCGTTGTGGGATAAGATTCGTAAAGCAGTCAAAGAAGTTTCCGATTATTATAATTTTTGGAGGATTGATACGCCTCTTTTAGAGAAGGCGGAGTTATTTAGCCGGCCATTGGGAGAGACTTCTGATGTCGTGGAGAAGCAGATGTTTTCAGTGAATACTAAAGGGGGAGATAATTTGGTATTGCGTCCGGAGGGCACCGCGCCGATTGCTCGGGCTTATATAGAGCATGGCTTGAGCCATCTTGGCCAACCCCTGAAGCTTTACTATGAAGGTCCGATGTTTCGCTATGAACAGCCGCAGGCCGGTCGTTTCCGCCAATTTCATCAGGCAGGTTTTGAGATTTTGAGCAATGAAAATGATACGGTTTATGACATTCAGGTAATCTTGGCCTGCTACCGAACTTTGGAGGCCTTAAAACTTAAGGAGGTAAGTATCCAGATTAATAGCACCGGCTGCCAGCGTTGCCGCCCGGGATTCCGGAAGAAATTGATTGAGTATTATAAAAACAAAGAAAAATCTTTGTGCGGCGACTGCAAACGTCGGCTGAAGGTTAACCCGTTGCGTCTTTTGGATTGCAAGAATGAGCCTTGCGTGGAGTTGAAGAAAGATTCGCCGAATATTCTCGACGGGCTTTGTTTTGATTGCAAAAGGCACTTCAAAAAATTATTGGAATTTTTAGAAGAAACCAAATTACCGTATAGCCTGAATCAATATTTAGTACGTGGCTTCGATTATTACAGTAAGACTGTATTTGAAATGTTTGCATCCGGTTTCGATTTTGCAATCGCGGCAGGCGGACGCTACGATTATTTGATTGATTCTCTGGGTGGCCGGCAATCTCCGGGAGTGGGCGGAGCAATCGGGTTGGATCGGGTGGTGGAGGTAATCAAAGCGAAAAATATTAATTTACTCGGTAAGTTGAAACCTAAAGTATTCCTGATTCATATGGGCGATATGGCAAAAATTAAGGCTATTGGTTTGGTTGAGGAATTGCGGGAAGCGGGCGTTGATGTGCATGAATCACTCGGCAAGGAATCCTTAAAAGCGCAATTGAAGGCGGCGGACAAGCTTCATTCCGAATGGGCGCTGATTTTGGGTCAGCAGGAAGTTTTTGAGCAATCGATAATTATTCGCGATATGAAATCCGGCGCGCAGGAAACTGTGCCGTTGAAAAAAGTGGTAGAGGTGGTCAAGAAGAAGCTGCGCTAATGGATTGCGTGTTTTGTAAGATAGTAAAAAAAGAGATTCCGGCGGATTTTCTTTATGAAGATGACCAATTAGTGGCTTTTAAGGATATTCGCCCGTCCGCGCCCGTGCATAATTTAGTTGTTCCAAAAGAGCACATTGCTTCAATTGCGCATTTAGAAGGTAACCATAAAGAAATATTGGCGGCTCTCATATATAGAGCTAAGGACTTGGCAGTTCAGGCGGGTTTAAAGGGCTATAAATTGGTTTTTAACGTAGGACGCGATGGTGGGCAGGTAATTGATCATCTGCACCTTCATTTACTCGGTGGATGGGGGAGAAAAGAGGATATAGGCGCGATGCCGCATCCCAGTCTAGACAAGTAGGGCTGGATTAAGTTATTATCTAAAAACTATGGAAGTACGAAGAAAAGAGGGGGAGAATCCGAATTCGCTAATTTTTCGGTTCTTGAAGAGGATGCAACAGACCGGCATTTTGCGTGAATCAAAAAAGCGCCGCTTTCGCGCCCGACCGATTAATCGCTTAAAGCGGAAGTTGTCTGCTTTGCATCGTGAAGAGAAAAAAGTGGAATACGAAAAGGCCAAGAAGCTTGGTCAACAGGAATGGCGTTAAAAGAAACTCTTAGCGGAGAAATGAAAACAGCGATGAAGGCCGGCGATCCAGATCGCGTCGGCCTTTTTCGTATGATAATTTCCGCAATTAACAATAAAGAAATTGAAAGGAAGGGCCAGGGGAAAGAGGGTCCGATGTCCGACGAAGAAATCACCCAGCTTTTGATGTCAGAGAGTAAGAAGCGCCGGGAGTCCGCAGAAGTATATACACAAGGCAACCGCGCAGATCTCGCTGATAAGGAAAAGAAAGAAGTAGAAATCATCAGTCATTTTTTGCCGAAGCAGATGTCTCCGGAGGAAACCGAAAAAGCAGTATTGGAAATTTTGAATAAGTCCGGAGCAAAAGAGATTGGCTTAGCGATGAAAGAAGTAATGAAAGAATTGCGCGGCAAAGCCGACGGAGCGTTGATTGGTGAAATTGTAAAGAAAAAACTTTCCAGCTAAGTGTTGCCGGTATGAAATTAGTGGTTGTCAGTGGCCATAAGAGCTTCGATAAATTTAAACCGACGATCCGTAGGGTCGCCGGTTTTTTGGCAAAGCAGTTAAAGCAGGAAAAAACTTATTTGGAAGTTTATTTAGTTGGAAAAGAATTTATGTATAAGAATGTGCTTGCCTTTCCGGCTCCAAAGAATTTCCCACGACCGGACATCAAGTTAAAATCTCTCGGCGAGGTTTATCTTAACCCGCAATATATCAAAGAAAATGGGGAAGACCTTGTGTTTATGCTTATCCATGGATTTCTGCACCTTTTGGGCTATGACCACAAAAAAGAAAATGATAGAATAAGTATGGAATCTAAAGAAAAAGAATTGCTAAAATTGTTAGGTAAATAAGTCATTAAGGTTATCGGGCTTTTAATGACTTGGCTTCTTATTAAGCCGATAATCCCAATGACTAATTACATAGTTGGACTGGACGTAGGCACTCATAGTATTAAAGCGGCAATTGCCGAAGTAAAAAAGAACGGTAAATTATCTCTGGTTCGGGTGTTAAAGATGCCTTCGGCCGGAATGAAGCGGGGCGTTGTTGATGATCTGCCGGAAGCGACTCGGGCAATCGGCCAAGTGCTCGCTGAAATAAAGCAGGTTTCAAAGAACGCGATAAAAAATATTTATCTCGGCGTCGGCAGCCCGGATTTCAAAGTTCATCCCGGTCAGGGTATTGTGGCGGTTTCGCGCGCCGACTCGGAAATTTCTAAATATGATCTTGACAGCGCCGTTGAAGCCTCTCAAGCAATCAAGCTTCCCTTGAACCGGATGATTGTGCACGCCATCACTAAAGAACACATCGTTGATGAAGTTGCCGATGTCCGTGATCCGCTGGGTATGGTGGGGAATCGCCTGGAGGTGCGAAGTCTGATTATTCATGCCTTTTCTCCGGCGATAAAAAACTTAATGAAGTGCGTTGAGAGCGCAGGCGGGGGAATTGCAGCTTTGATTTTTTCTCCATTGGCGGCTAGCCAGGCGATTCTTACGCGCAATCAAAAAGATCTCGGGGTGGCGGTGATAGATATAGGGTTCGGCAAGACCGGAATGGCGGTCTATGAAGAAAATAAACTTTTGCACACCGTAGTTTTCCCGGTCGGTTCCGGAAATGTTACCAACGATTTAGCTATTGGCCTCAAAACCTCCATCGCTTCCGCGGAGAATATAAAACTTACCCTGGGTTCAGCTTTGGCCAAAGAAGCGCCGGCGCGGGAGTTGGTAGATCTGAAAAAATTCGATTCGACTGCTAAAGGAAATGTTTCCCGCCGGTATATTTCAGAGATTATTGAAGCCAGATTGGTTGAGGTATTGGAATTTGCGAATAATGAGTTAAAATACATCAGTAAGTTAGCGAAGCTTCCCGGGGGAGTAATCCTGACCGGCGGTGGAGCGAAGATTCCGGGTATGGTAGATTTGGCTAAACAGGAGTTGCGGATGAGCGCTCAAATCGGAGTACCGAGTATTGTGGAAATTGATTCCGCCGATTCCGAGCTGGTGTCTCAGGCCGAAGATCCTGAAATGTCCTGCGCTTTCGGATTGCTGATGTGGGGAGGAGAGAAGCTTGCTCAATCGGAGTCTTATGACGGCGTCGGTTTTATAAAAAAGATATTCCGTTCGTTCTTGCCATAAAGTGATGTCTAATAACAGTAAAAAATCTTTGGGAGATTACGCTGCGAAGATCAAAGTGATCGGCGTGGGTGGCGGTGGCGGCAACGCTGTTTCTCGTATGCAAGATGATTTTCAGATAAAATCGGTAGATTTTTTGGCAATCAACACTGATGCTCAAGATTTAGATTATTGCCGGGCGAAACACAAAATTTATATCGGGAAGAATTTAACTCGGGGGCTGGGCACCGGAATGAATCCGGAGCTTGGTCGGCAGGCGGCAGAAGAGACGCGTTCGGAAATTGTGGAGGCCCTCAAGGGCGCTGATTTAGTGTTTGTGACGGCCGGTTTGGGGGGCGGCACGGGTTCTGGAGCTTCTCCGGTAATCGCGGAAATAGCGCGGGAGCAGGGAGCGTTGACTGTTGGGGTAGTCACTAAACCTTTCGCTTTTGAGGGAGCTCAACGGAGCCGGATTGCTCAAGAGGCCTTATTGAAACTGAAAGAAAAGGTGGACACTTTAATCGTGGTACCCAACGACCGTATTTTTAGTGTTATTAAAAAGGACACTCCGATTATGAAGGCGTTCGAGTTTATTGATGATGTTTTGCGTTATAGCGTGCAGGGTATCGCCGAATTGATCGCTATGCCAGGCATCGTCAACGTGGACTTTGCTGATGTGAAAGCGATCATGAAAGATGCCGGCTCTGCATTGGTGGGAATCGGTATTTCTTCCGGTCAGGAAAGAGCAATGGCTGCAGTGGATGCAGCAGTTAATTCTCCTTTGTTGGAGACTTCGATTGATGGAGCTAAGGGTATTTTATTTGCGGTTTCGGGAGGTAAAGATTTACGTTTGAATGAAATCCACGACATCGCCAAAGTAATTGGTGAATCAGTAGATCCGGGGGCGAAAATTATTTTCGGTGCTTATCATGATCGCAAACTTCGGAAGGGCGCGATTAAAGTTATTTTGTTGGCTACGGGTTTTAACGGCCAAGCTTTGAAGAATAGCGAGTCTTCTATCTCGACCTTATTCGGCGGTGATTCTTCCCCGATAATCAAGCCGGTAATGATGGAGGAAAAGCTCATGCGTATTAATAGCGAGAAGGTGGTGGAGAAGGAATCCAAAGAGAAGAAGAAAGACGAAGATATTTGGGACATCCCGACTTTTTTGCGGAAGAAGAAATAGTGGAGTAATCGCGAATAATGCGAATTGGGGAGGTAATATTGCGAATAATACACCTAAAGTGTAATCAAAAACCCCTGACATTAACCGGGTGAGTAGATCGAGTAGTGGGTTATCTTATTGGTATCAATGTAAGGTTACACAAAAACTTTACACTAATTTCCAATCTGATCCACATTGCAAACTTCTTGCTACTCGATTCACTCCCCGGCATGCAGGGGTTTTTGATTTACTTGCAGGAATTAATTAAGAGTGATGTTCTATCTCGCTCTCAAGCTTTCCGAGCCATTTGGTAGCCATTTCTTTGCCACCAAGACCGAAAGCTAAACCGCCAGCCAAGGACAACATCGCGATCAAACCCGTAATTAGGGTGTTGATTATGCTTACAGCGACGCCAAGTTGCACCAAGGAAGTCAAAAGACCAAAAATCACTACAATCCACCAGGTGAGCGCGCCCAATCCTTTCGCTCCATGGAGGTTGGCGCTCATAACTGACGCGCGAACCAATCCTTTGAGGAAGTTAGCCAGCATTAAGGCCGCTAACAAGATGAGCATAGCCACCAATACCTGCGGAACATAATTTAATACGTCCCTTAAAAATGCGGAAAGCGTGAAGAATCCGAGGATATCCGAAGCAGCCAACAAGAAAGCCAAAACGAAGAACCAATAGACTATTTTCCCGACGAAGTGTCCGGAATCAAGTTTCATGTGTGCCCGTTCCGCGATTCCTTCGACGCCAAGCTTTCTAAGCAAGACATCAAGGCGGACATAGAAGACCAACCTCTCAACTATCTTCTCCAATACGGCAGCTACGATAAGACCGACAATAAAGACGATTAAAGCGCCGATTAAAGAAGGTAAGAAGTTGGCAACTGTGATCCAAAGCTCTTGGATGGAAGCCCTCAAGACGTTCAGCCAATTTTCAACAATCATTTTTGTTAATTAAATAAAACTTAGGCTTACTCGACCTTTTACTATTGAATTATAGCATTTTGAGCCAAAACCAGCCTTGGCTCTGTGCATAACTGCTCCGGGAAGCTACTTTTCGGAAACGGCGTAAATTGCTTCCAGCGAGCAATTTCGCCTCTCCCTCGCTACGCCGCTTCGAAGAGACCTAGCCGGCGCAGCTCCGGCATGTTCCTTGAAGTAGCTTCCCTGCGCTTTGTTTGTGAATAAAAACCCCCGCTTCAAAAATAGCCAAAATTCCTGTTGGTGGTGTTATTTTAGCATTTGCGCGAACCTTTTTTGAACGAAACTCCTGATGCGCCCCGCCACTATTTTTCTGGGGCAAAGGAGGCGGGGCGACGGACTCGCCCGCGTGGAGGAGGGGTCTGGGGAGGAATCCGCGCGGACTTTGGCTTTCTTTTTTGGTGAAATTCAGACGAGCCTAACGCATAGAATTTTAGTATAATAGTTCTTATGGATAAAGATTCCGAAGATATTCTGAAAAAAGCTATCAAGCAGGCAATCGCAAATTCTACAAAAAGGACGAATGTTTGGCCACCACCCCAACCATCTTTTTTGACCAACTATTTAGTAAAATCAATAGGTACATTTATAGATCTTTCAATAAAAGAAACGGGTGGGAAAATAGTAGTATTTTTCCAATTACAGAATTATAAAAAACCGCCTCAATTGGACACTGAAAAAATATTTAAGCAAGGAGTATTTTGGACAGCATTTTTTGATGTAGAAAATTACAGAGATACCCCAGCTAATATTAGTAATTTTGAACAGCTTGCGCTCTCAGACCAAGTAATTTTTTTGAAGAAATATTTAAAATAAAAATTATCAAATATTTCTATTTTTAATCACCCGCACGAGAACAGCTCTCTTCTTGTTTATAAAAATGTACTGTAGAGATTTTTTAAGTATCTTGAGATTAACAGCGTGTATATCTTTTACGCCATACCATTTTACTTTTTCCGAGTGTTTTCTAAAATGAGGAGTAAACAAAAATTTTATACTTCCATATACATCAGGTGCATAATTATAAGATGGCAAATAACTTTTTAATATATGCCTTTGTACGAACATGGGAACCTTTAACAAAGTTGTAAGTTTTTCATAACCAACGATTCTACGCTCCATTCGTTCTTTGTTGGAATCAAATTTTTCTTGAGTTAAATTATTAGGTGCTTCTTTTTGAACATACAAAACATAAAGATGTCCTTTTAAACCAAGATTCACCAGATAGCGTAATTCTTCGTCTAGCCGTGCATCATGCCCTGAATCAAGCATAATATTGTAGTCCATACTCCTAGCTTCATTTTTTAGATCAAAACCGCACTTATCACAATTAAATTTTTCAGATCTTATAGTGTTTCTTTTTTTACATTGCGAACAAACTACCAAAACAGCCGCGGAACCATCGCCATCCATCATTCCTGCTAAAAAAGCGGCGTTCTGTTCTTCATTCAATTCAGAAAATATTTTCGGCGGTAATCTTTTCTGAAAAATTTTAAAAAATGAAGTGATCTCCGGATTATCGTCAAAAAATAATCCGTATTCCAAAAGGTGTTCTACAAAATTTTTAGGAATAGGACAAAATATTTTAAAATGAACCTCGCTTTCTCTGGTTCCCTCAAAACGATTCTGCAATAAATCAATGTCGATGACTTGTTCAAATGTTTTGTTTCCTTTTACGATAAAGATTTTAAATCCTTCCTCCGAAATGGGAAGTAATTTGTTTTTACACAAATGTAAAAACATCAATATCAAATCATCCTTATTTCCACATACAATGTAAAGCGATTCATCTTTCAGGTATCCTTTCAGATTGGCGGCAAAACTTTTAAAATATTTTCCGTACCCAACGGACATATCAGTAAACAAAGAACCCCACAGTTGAAACTGTATAGGTAGCCAATCTGATGGATTTTTCAACCAATCATCAGGTTTTATCTTGTCATATTTAGCAAGTATTTGTTTCTGTTCTTCGCTCATGATTTTAAAAGTTTATCGACAGAAACGCCAAGTGCTTTTACGAGGCGTTCAAGCTGATTAAGAGTAATGTTCTTTTCCCCCATTCTCTATAGCACTCATATATCCTCTGTCCATTTTTAAAAATCTGCAAATGGCGCTTTCTTGGTGGACCCGAGGGGAATCGAACCCCTGCCTCGGCAATGCGAATGCCGCGTAATGCCACTTTACTACGGGCCCCTCTCTGGCTATCTAGTGTAGTAGAATATCTCCAAAATTATCAAGGCGAACCAACCGACTTGAAGCACGAAGAAAAGAATTATTTGGATTAATTCCATCAGGTGAGTTCTGGAAATGCTGAAGTTCTCGGAGACGATTGAATAGATGTCTTCTAGGGAATCCAGCTTCTCTTTTACCACCCTTCTCCATTCCTCGAGTTTATATTTCTTTGAAGCGAGGCCATATAAACGGGCAGAGTACCAATCCCCAATCAGTTTGATGTCCCGATCGATGGTTTCAAATTCGGCGATAGCTTTTGAGCGCGCTTGGATCACTTCTTGAAAGGCGCTTTCTATATCCTTTCTTTTAAACGAGATGATTTTAGTATCGGGATTTTGAGTGAATTTGTTGATGCGAGCCAATTTATTGTCTAAGTCATAATCTAGGGCGCGGTAGCGGAGCAGTTGCAAATTTGCTGTCTGTAATAGGTCCACGATGTCATCTATTTCTCCCTTGGTATCGAACACGAAGGATCCGTCCCAGTCCACGATTACCATATCGTTCTGGCTGTATTTAATTTGGGAGGCGAGGGTGTAGGCGATTTCGTTTTCATCCAACGGCTCTCTTTCGGACTTCAAAAATGCGGCAATTTGCTCGCTTTTGTTCAGGAATTGCTCCGGATCACCGTCATATCCGGACACCAATGCAATTGAATATTCTTCACTCAATCCAATGTTGCCGCCTTTTTTCTGGGAGATTTTTTGGCAGGCATTAATCAATTCTTCGCGTAGCTTGAAAGCTTTTTCCGAGAAAACATCATCGACTTCGATTGAAGCCTCAACGACGAAATTTTCCGGAGGATAAGAACGCACAAAAAACTTTACTTCCTTTCCTCCAACCATGGCTTTTTCCTCTGACATGGCGAATTGGTGGGGGATGGCGGATTCGTAGTATTGAGGGGCGCTCTGGAGTGGTTTTTGTTCCAGAACTGCACCTTTTTTGAGGCGGGGGGACTCGGAGATTACAAATGAGATAATCTTATGCATCAAGGTGTTCTAAGGGGTCTATCTTCCTAGTATGCCACAGATTGGCCAAAAAATCCTGAAATTTACATAGCATAGCCAAAAGAACTCGGATGGGTTATATATGTTAGTATTAGATACGGGCATTTGAGCCTATTTGAGCCTATTTCAATACTGAAGAGGGTCAAAGGGTAACCCAAGCGCCCCCTATTCGTTATATATGCTAGAGGGAGAAATCAATTTAATAAAAGCGGCCAAAGACGGCGATCATGCCAGTTTTGGTAAGCTCTACGACCACTACATAACCCCTATTTACCGGTTTGTGATGGTTAAGACTAACCATAAGCCTGATGCCGAAGATTTGACCCACGAGGTCTTCCTTAGCGCTTGGCAGAACCTGAAAAACTATAAGTTTCAGGGCTTTCCGTTCTCCAGCTGGTTGTACCAGATTGCCAGGAATAAGGTAATCGACCACTACCGCACCAAGAAGATGCACTATGGCATTGATGATGTGGATGAAAATATTTTCGAGGTGGTGGGAGCCTTAGAAAGTGGTTTGGATCGGTCTATCGCGCTTGAGTCGGTAAAAGAAGCAGTTGCTTCTTTGAGTCCCGATCAGCAAGACGTGATCGTGATGAAATTTATTGAAGATTTATCCAACGAAGAAATCGCCGCCGCTTTAAAGAAAAGCGATGGCGCCGTCCGGTTACTTCAGCATCGAGCTGTAAATAATCTGAAAGCAAAGCTATGGAAGACCAATTAATCAAAATTTTAAAATCGCTTAAATCTATTACCCCAGATGAAGGGTTTATTTCCCGTTCTAAAAATCTGGTCACCGCCGCTTCCCAGCATAGCGCCGGCTGGTTTATTTTCCGGGGCAGTGTTTTGCAAAGTATTAAAATGGGCGCTGCCTTAACTTTGGCGAGCGGCTTGCTCTTTATCGTTTTGGGAGGCATCTCTTTCTTCAATATCCGCAATCTTTCTCCAGTAATGCTTTCTAGCGTCAATAAAGAAAATATCGAAGCAGAAGCGGAAAATCTGGATTTTCAAATTCAGCTCGGGCAGGTGAAATATGATGTCGATTCGGAAAAAGCTATTGGAGCGCAGATAGATGCAGTATTAAAGAATCTAAGTCTATGATTTTTGATAATAGTAAGTTAAGGATGGCCCGCCTAGACTCGGCGAGGCTGGCGACCATTATGGTCGCCGTGAGTTTTCTTGGGGGCGTTAGCCCGGTTTTGGCTACGGGAATTATTCCGACTGCCTCTGCTCAGTCTGAAGCCGTCAAAACTGCCCTAGAGACTTTGGATAATCAAGAAGTTGAGCTTTCCCCACGGGATCAATTAAGGGGAGTTTTGGGTGTACTAATGGCTCAAATAGATGATTTAAAGGCGGGCTTATTGTCGATTAAGGGCTTGAACGAAGCGCAGTTGGAAAAAAGAGGAGAGCATCTGGATTTTCTTAAAGATGCCGCCGGCTTTATTCTGGCTTTGCAGATTGACGCTGAATCGGCTGATGTAAAATTTGTTGCCGAAGAATTGCAGGAATGGCGGGAGGAAGTCTTTAATCCCGGTGTTAAAAATATAGTGGATTTTTCTTTGGTGTTCCAAGTTCAGACGGTTCTGCGGATTGCCGAGGCTCGCTATATGAAGATTCATTCTGATGTGGGTCGTTTGGAAGATTTGAAGATTTTAAAAAACAATCGCGCTCGTTCTCTATTGAGCGAATCCAGGCTTTTGTTGACTAGCGCCGCTAATCTACGTAGCCAGGCGAGCGAGCTGTTGCTTAGCGGAGAAGAGGAGGACGGGCAGATTCGCCAGCTCTTAAATGGCTCCATCACTAGAATCAGGTTGGCTTATAAGAAATTCTTAGAAATAAGCCAGCTAGTGAAAGATTCTTTGAAATAAAAACTGCCCCCTCACGAGGCAGTTTTTATTTTTACTACAACTTATTTAAACGATAGTTTTGGTCTGGGGCGATTGGTTTGAGGAACATCTCGGAGGTATGCGAGCTTGGTTCGGTCGTTTTCCATTTAAACCGACCGAGCGCATACCGAGAGAGAAGCGCTGCTTGCCGTTGGAGCAAGCGGACGCTGTGTCCGAAAACTAATTGCCCCAGTTATCAAAACTATCTGACCGCGTCCTTCAATCCCTGTCCTGCTTTGAACTTTGGCTTGGTCATCGCCGGAATCTGAAGCTTCTCTCCAGTTTTCGGGTTGACGCCCATCCGAGCTTTCGCTTTGACGACTCTGAAAGTGCCAAATCCGGTTACGCCGACTTCTTCTCCGCGGCTCAAGGTTTTAGTGATGGTATCAAATACTGCGTTCACCGCTTCCTGCGCAGCTTTTTTCGTTTCCAATCCGGCTGCTTTCATTACGGCCTCTATTAATCCTTCTCTTTTCATAATATTTTTTTATTTTTGAACGACCTTGCTTCCTTGGATTCATTATACAGAATGGCCGTTGAAAAACCAAAGACCCCACTTGCGCGGGGTCTTTAGCCACAAATTGATCCGGGTACTTCTCGATCCGGCTTGCGCTGGACTGAGCAATACTCACAATCACTCTGTTTTCTATTATAATCTATTTGACACCAGGAGTCAAGTTCTGTATTATGTGGATAAGTCGTATGCAGTCAATTTATATTAACGAAATTTCAATTAAACATGGAACAAACACTCCTGTTCGGGGGCGCTTTACTGTTGGTGGGCACAGCTTTGGGGTATCTCGTTCGTCAATTACTCTCCGCCAAACACGCTAGCTCCGTCGAGCAAAAATCTAAGCAGATAATTCTTGAGGCGCAAGAAAAAGCCGTCGGTCTTTTGGACGAAGCAAAAAAAGAAGAGCGTGAGAGAAAAATTCAGGTAGATAAATTGGAAGAGCGAGCACGTCACAAAGAGGAGACATTGGATCAACAATCCAAGGATTTGGTTAATCAGGAAATTCAGCTAAAGGCAGAATTGGGCAAGGTAGAGCAATCCAAAAAAGACATCGCGGAGGTACAAAACAAAGCCGTTGCGCAATTGGAAAAGATCGCCGGTTTGTCGGCCGCCGAAGCCAAAACTCGCTTATTGGCCGAAGTTGAAGACCAGCATCGTCATGAATTAGTGAGAAAGTTGCAGGAATTGGAAAAAGATAAGCGAGAGCAGATTGAAAAGAAGAGTTTGGAGATTATCACCGGAGCAATGCAGAGATATGCCCGCTCTCACGTGGCTGATTTGACCACTACCGTTTTCACTATTCCTAATGAAGAGATGAAAGGTAAAATCATCGGCCGTGAAGGAAGAAATATCCGCACCTTAGAGCGTTTAACGGGCGCGGAATTGATTATGGATGAATCGCCGGAGAATATTATTATTTCTTCGTTCGACCCATTGCGTCGCGAAACCGCCAGAATGGCTTTGGAGAAGTTGATTAAAGACGGCCGTATTCAGCCGGCGAAAATCGAAGAGAAGGTTGAGGAGGCGAAGAATGAATTGGAGAAGCGGATGCAGGAGATTGGGGAGCAGGCTGCTTTGGAGCTTGGCATTATCGATTTTCCGAAAGAGATTTTGCAATTGATTGGCCGCCTACATTTCCGCACCAGTTACGGGCAGAATGTTTTGGTTCATTCCGTTGAAATGGCGCACATCTCCGGCATTATGGCCGCTGAATTGGGAGCCAATGTGGAAATCGCTAAGCGTGGCGCTTTACTCCACGACATCGGCAAGGCTATCAGCCATGAAGTTGAAGGCACGCACGTTAATTTGGGCCGCAAGATTTTGCAGAAATATAATATTGACCCGAAAGTTATTTTGGCGATGGAGGCTCATCACGAGGAATATCCGTTTGCCACCACTGAAGCCTTTATCGTGGCTTGCGCTGATATTTTGTCGGCTGCTCGCCCAGGTGCCCGCCGCGATACGGTAGAAAATTACTTGAAGCGCTTGGAGAACTTGGAAAAGATCGCCACTAGCTTTGCGGGTGTGAAGCAGGCCTATGCCTTGTCTGCTGGCCGTGAAATCCGCATTTTCGTAGTGCCGGAAAAGATTGATGATTTCGGCGCTTACCAGCTGGCCAAAGATGTGGCTACGAAAGTGCAGGCAGAGTTGAAGTATCCGGGTGAGATTAAGGTGAATGTGATTCGGGAAACCCGCGCGGTTGAATTTGCGAAGTAAGGGTTCACCAGCTGCTTTTCTCGCAACCCGCTCTGGTTAGATAAAGCCAATTCACTCCGGTTGATTTTTTAGATAAATCGAACAGCTCCCGTTCCTCCCTTCGGGATTTTCCGGCCATTCGATTTATTCGCTAAAAAATCCGCCCTTCGTTCATTGTTTTATGGCTAACCTGCGCTTATGGTTGCTACGAAAAGAGCTGGCTCTCTTTGTTCTTAAGGTAGGCGAGTTCTCGCCTTGGGGATTTTTCATTTTACAAAAGATCAAAAATTGATTATTATCTTTTGGTTCATTGAAGGAGTGGCGCTATGGGTTCGTTTAAGGATTTGCCTGAATTGCGCGCAGAAAAAGCAGTTCTCCGCGCTCTGAAAAGCGGGCGGCCACAAAAATTCCAGCCGTTACTTATGGGGCTTTATCGCAAATTTGCTCCAGTCTATTACCCCAAACTCGCACCTACAATCGTTGACGCTCTCTGGCGGTTACAGACTATGGGGCGCATCAAGTTTACCCCCGGCAGGAAATACCAGCTCGTGAAGTTCAGAAAGCAGCCGCGCTAAGCGCGGTTTTTTATTGACAAGGCAGGAAAAATTAGTTATTATCTTTCCGGTTCGTTGAAAGGCTAAATCAATCCATCGTGGATTGATCGCCCGATCAACGAGGTTGATCTAGGGAGGTAGCCGTGAAGAAGGTTGCTCTGCTGGCTCTCGTCGCCGTGCTGTCCGTGGGGTGCGCCGCTTCGCGTTTATATAGCCAGTGGGGTATGGAAAGAAAGGGCATCGGCTATGTTCAAGAAGTACGAAAAGAAAAGGAAAATGGCGTCATTGTTTACTCGGTGGTTATTCATTATAAGGGCAGGCCTAGTGAGCCGTTCCGCACTTATGAACCCGCGTTTTCCTCTCTAACTTTGGGCGATGAGGTGCGCCTGGAGCTTAGTCATTATGTGACTATAGGCAGTGAGGTGGTCACCGCGGAATACCTGGCATCTAATTACAAGCTGGACAAAAAGTTTCTACGGCGCACTTCTTTTTGCATCACTTTTAAGTAAGCATCTCGCAAGTTGACGAAGCGGGGGAATTCGACTATTATCTGTCTTGGTTCGCCCCTTACATAAATTATGTGAGGGATTCATTAAAAAGGAGGTAGCCGTGAAGAAGTTTGCTCTGTTGTCTCTCGTTGCCGTGCTGGCGTTCGGGCTCGCGGGGTGCGCTACTTCTCAAGAGGGCTGGAGTAAGGGTCTTAAGGATGACCGCCATGCGACCGTTTGCGGCAAGGAACTTGCTCTAGTTTCGTCGCCGGATGACCCTAACGGGACCCGATCGGAGTACCGCATCCAGCTTACTTGGCATGAGGTAGAGCGCGGGGCACATCCGGTGCTTTGGGCGATTGTCAGCGAAAAGACCTACGAGGTGACTAATATTTCTGATAAGGTTGTCCTTGCGTCCTGCGATTTCGGTCAATCAAACGGTCACGTGACTGTGAAGTTTATGTGGATGGATGAACGGACGTGCGAGATCAATGAGGCGAAGTATGAATATGATCTTCCGTGGGATTGGCCCGGCCGGAAAAAGTGAACTATACAGCCCTCGCTCCGCGGGGGCTTTTTATTTGACTTGATACGAAAGATGAATTATTGTTCCTTTGGCTTCTTTGAAGGAGTAGCCTCCTTCCTTCCTGTAATCCCTCGCTGCGTTGGCGAGTTAAAACTCCAGGATACAAGGAGGGAGGAGGCAGTCGTAGACTCTACGGCAACGACGAATGACGACGTTGCCTGGAGTTTTAACCCCAACCCGGTCGGGATGCTGAAATTTTAGCTCACAGCATTGTTGCTCGGCTTGGAGATAGATTTCTATTCTCCAAGCCTCGCGTCTCGCTGTGAACAAAAATTTCTAGCATCGCGGCTGAGGTTTACAAGAAGGAAGGAGGCCGTATGCATAAGATTGCTCAGCTGATGTTGGTTGCAGCGCTGGCGTTCGGGCTTGCGGGGTGCGCCGGCAGTTTCAGGAAGCCGTGGAACTTTCCTGATCCCGATAAGGCAACCATTGTCGATGTTTGGAGCAGTGATGAGACTGGCGAAGATCAGAGTGGCGAATCTTATGTTGTGGTGTTTGAGCAAAGGGAGCGATTTGTGGAATTGAGCGTAGATAAGGCCACCTTTGATTCTGTTCACGAGGGCGACACGGTGGAGATCGAACTGATCTCCATTACCTCCACCGAAGATAATAGGTACATCCTTGAAGTTGAATATCTCTGGCATGTGGGTGGTCAGAAATATCCGGTTATTTTCCGATGGGACGCCAAAGATCGTCCCGTCCGCCCTAAAACGGACCCGTCCCGCACATAGGTTATGTGTGGGATTTTTTATTGGACAAAGCCATAGTATTTCGCTAATATCTATTCAGTTTTTAAGAGGAGGCAGACATGAAGAGTCCGATGCTGTTATCGATTATTCTGTTCGCCGGTTGTCGTATGCAGACAACGCATGAGGATCCGACACAGACGATGCGCGAAGAGCCGATTGATCCGGCCAATCCGCCACCGAAGATTTCGGTGACGGTTAAGCTGGTGGAGTATCCGACTAAGGATGTTTCAGTGAAGCTGACTAAGGTGGTGTTTGTGTGGCGCGGAGCCGCCAGCAATCCCATCTATATTTTCGGAGATCAGCGGGAGAGCGTACGCGTCGGTCAGGTGATTGAAAACTGCATTATCTGGGATCTTTACTATAGAGGAGACAGATCTGACTATATTTATCAGCTGGATTATAGGCCATTCGACTTTCCCCGCCTGCTGTATTTTTCGAAGAACTTGATAGTCCCCGGAGATCCCAAAAAATGAAGTCACCCCGCATTGCCCGGTGCCAAATATATTTGGCACCGGGTTGCGGGGATTTTTTTGACTAGAAAGTAAAAATCATTTACCATCTAGTTGACTCATTAGGAGGCTATTGTGAAGAGATTCGCGATTGTAGCGCTGGTGGTCGCACTATTTTTAGGGCTCATCGGATGCGCGGAGAAGCTCGTCTATGATCCGGAAAATGACCCGGATCCGATGCCGCAACGCATTTCCGTCTCGGTTGAATCGGTTAAATTGATGAGCTCGGGAGAGTTTGTTCACACCAAAGTTGTGTTTGTGTGGCGCGGGATTTCCAGCGCTCCCGTCTATTTGCATGGAGACCAAACGAATGTTGTTTCCATAGGTATGGAGTTTAGCGATATAGAATTGGCTGATTGGGCGAATGGCAATCCGGATTATCGGTTGCGCTATAAACCGACTAACCGTAGTTATATGTTGCGTTTTTCTAAAGATACGAAAGAACAAGAATGAGTCGCGATAATAGCAATATCCGCCTTCGGGCGGACGCGTCCCGTACATAAGTTATGTGCGGGATTTTTTATATAAAAAAACCGGGCGGTAAAGCCCGATTTTCGTTCCGCTCCCTAATGAGCTGTATGTGGTGACCTCCAATACAATTTGTGTCCGGCGGTCTTTGAAAACTATAATCTCTGGCGCGGCATCCAAATTTTTGTTTCAGAGCGATGCTTTGAGGCCGCAGGTGTAGACTCTACTCCCAGGGCGAAAAGCGCAGCTATGAGATAAAAATTTTGATGCCCCGTTGGGTTGCGCCAATAATGCAATTCTGCTTTGTTGCGCGATTTTGCAATAGAGTCTATTGCTATCAATCGCGCGCCGCGCATAATCGCATTATCAATAAGCCGCCTTGTGGACTGCATGTGGTGACCTCCAATACAATTTGTGTTGAGTGAGTGCGCGTCCATGCAGTCCACGAGAAGGCCTATAAAGAAAAGTGGCGCAACGCGCCGAGAGCTATAGTTTTCAAAGACCGCTGGTGCCGTCCATACAGCTCATCAGAGAGCCGACTAAATCATTATATAGCGGTTTGGCTGAATGGCAAAAATCGTTTAGATTGAAGCTAGATGCAATTCCAGGAAAACGTCAGCTTAAAAGAATACAGCAACTACAAGATAGGCGGGCCGGCCCGTTATTTTTTTGCGCCCAAAACAGTTGATGAATTAACCGAGGCGGTGAAAAAAGCCAGGGTGGAAAAGTTGAAGATATTTATTCTCGGTGGCGGCACCAACTTAATAATCAATGACGCCGGGTTTGAGGGCCTAGTAATAAAGCCGGAGATTGGGGGACTACGGCGCGAAGGGAATTTAATTTTGGCCGGAGCGGGAGTGTTGATGGCCGACCTGCTGAATTTCGCGATAGAAAATTCTCTTTCTGGTTTTGAGTGGGCGGGAGGCCTTCCCGGCACGGTCGGCGGAGCGGTGCGGGGCAATGCCGGAGCCTTCGGCGGGGAGACGAAAGATAATATTAAAGAAGTGGTCAGTTTGGATATCCGTGATGCTGAGCCGAATCTGACGAAAAGAAATCGGGAGGCCTGTCAATTTGGTTATCGGAATAGCGTTTTCAAAATCAACGACGGCCATGAGATTGTTTTGGAGGCGGAATTTGAATTGACGCCCGGAGATTCGGCAGAAATAAAAAAACTGATTGATGAAAAAATAAAATACCGCCAAGACCGTCAGCCTTTGGAATATCCTAATATCGGGAGTATTTTTAAAAACGTAGACGTGCATAAGGCTTCGGCGGAGGTAGTGGAGGCCTGCAAGGCGGTGATCAAAACCGATCCTTTCCCCGTAATTCCGACGGCCCATTTGATCAACGAGGCCGGATTAAAGAATCAGCAGATTGGTCAGGCGATGGTTTCTCCAAAGCATCCGAATTTTATTATTAATTTAGGCGGGGCGACCGCTGAGGACGTGAAGGCGTTGATAAAAGTTGTGAAGTCTACTGTGAAGGAAAAGTTTGGCGTTGATTTAGAGGAGGAAGTAATTTATGTTTAAGCTATGAAATTAAACCTTAAATTCACCGGATTGGATTCGACTTTAGCTATCAAGACTTATATTGAGGATGCCATGGTGACTTTGGGAAAGTTCTTAAGCAGAACTGATGGAGATTCGGTGTTAGCGGATGTGGAGCTAGCCCGCAATACTAACCATCATCAAAAAGGAGACGTGTATCACGCCGAGTGTAATTTAGTAGTAGATGGCAAGACATTGCGAGTCGCTTGTGAGGGCTCTGATCCGAGAGTTTGCATTGATGATGTGGTGGATAGAATGAAATCGGAAATCAAAAAGATGGGCGCGCTTGGGCGGCCACAAGATTCCGGAAGTCAGGAAAAATTAAGAAAATTGCGAGGTAAAGATTAGCCAAACAAAGGCTAAAAGAATAAAAGCCCCAGCCCCCACTTTGCTATAAGGCTCTAGCAGCGTTGTGAGGTATAAATTCTTTATTTCGAGGAGACGAATTTTGAGGCATAGACTCTATGCCCATGATTCGACGACATAGAAATAAAGAATTTTAACCACAACCCTCTGGGATGCGGGATTTTATTATTTATTACTTCGTTTCTCGGACTGGAAGTAGAGTCTACATCTGCGCCCTCAAAGCCTCGTACTAAATAAAAAATCTCCGCATCGCTGCGGAGTTTTATAGCAAAGTGGGGGCTTCGCGCGGGTTTTTCTTTTATTCTCTGTCGTCAGCTTTCACTTTATTCACCTCCTTAAGTTCCAAGAGCTTACCAACCAAATCGTGATGATTTTTCAGTCGACGTCCGTCGGGCTGGCTGGTATCAGAAACTGTAATATAGTTCTTGAGAAATTCAGGATCGCGAGCCTTTTGTCCGAAAATTCTTTCGAGCTGGTCCCAGATGCGATTGATCAGCTCAACCGTCGGCTTACCGAGCTTTGGGGTTTCCATGGTTGCATTCATCTCCCACCTCCTAGGGTTACCTTCGAATCACTAATATCACGTTGCTCTTTTTTGTTCCTATTGTCAACTGCTCGGCCTCATTGCTTTGGGAAAACGGGATGAGAAATAAAAACGCCCCACCGATTAGACGTGGCGGAATAAGCCAAAAAGCGCTATAATAAGCCAATGTTTCAGTGGATAAATAAGCTGTTCAAATCCGATAAAGCGCTTCGTTTGAAGGTGGCGGAGGTTAACGCTTTGGAGGCGGAAATAAAAGAATTTTCCAGCGAGCGATTGCTTGAGGAGAGTAATTCTTTGAAGCGCTTGATCCAGCAGAAGGAAAGCCTGCCCGCCTCTGGCGGGATGACTTTAGACGAGGCCCTGCCTCGGGCTTTTGCGTTGGTGCGGGAAACCGCCAAGCGGACTTTGAATCAGCGGCATTTTGATGTGCAGTTGATGGGCGGAATGGTTTTACATCAGGGAAAGATTGCCGAGATGCGCACGGGCGAAGGTAAAACTCTTTCGGCTACCGCTCCGGTTTATTTAAACGCTCTTTCCGGAAAAGGAGTGCATGTGATTACCGTCAATGAATATCTGGCGAAGCGTGACGCAGTCTGGATGGGTCAGATTTATCACGCGCTCGGTCTGAAAATCGCCTGCCTGATTCATGAAGGAGCGAAAATGTATGACCCGGAATTCCGCGGCAAGAACCAAGAATCGGCTTTGCTGGATAAAGAGCGCGATACTACCGGAAGTTTTTTGGTGCAGGAAGATTATTTGCGTCCTGTGAGCCGCCGGGAGGCTTATCTCGCAGACATCACCTACGGAACCAATCATGAATTCGGTTTTGATTATCTGCGTGATAATTTGGTTTATTCCACTGATCAGCAGGTACAGCGAGAGAGAAATTACGCAATCATCGACGAAGTCGATAGCGTTTTAATTGATGAAGCCCGCACGCCTTTAATTATTTCCGCCCCCGATACTGCTTCCAGCGATTACTACAAAACCTTTGCCCGCTTAGTGCAGGGATTAGAAGATGGCGTGGATTACATTAAAGATGAAAAAATCCGCACGATTGAAATTACTGATGAAGGAATTAACAAAGTAGAGAAAGCGGCGAATGTGCAGAATATTTATTCTCCGGAAAATTTGCGGCTTACACATTATCTCAATGAAAGTTTGAAGGCGAGGGCTTTATTCAAGCGGGATAAGGATTATGTGGTGAAGGACGGCGAAATTATTCTAGTGGATCAATTCACTGGCCGGTTGATGCTGGGTCGCCGCTATTCCGGCGGATTACATCAGGCGATAGAAGCGAAAGAAGGCGTGCAAGTTCAGCAGGAGTCCCGGACTTACGCTTCCATTTCTATCCAAAATTATTTCCGTTTGTATAAAAAACTCGCCGGCATGACCGGTACGGCGCAGACCTCTGCGGAAGAATTCGATAAGGTTTATAAACTTGAGGCAAACAGCATTCAGCCGAACCGGCCGATGGTGCGCAAAGATGATCCGGATTTGATTTACAAAACAGCCGCCGGAAAATATTTGGCGATTGCCGCTGACGTAAAAGAGCGGCAGAAAAAAGGCCAGCCGGTGTTGATTGGCACGGTTTCGATTGTGAAAAATGAGGAGCTTTCCAAGGCTTTGCGGGATGCCGGAATTCAGCATGAAATGTTGAACGCAAAAAACCATGAGCGGGAAGGCGCCATTATCGCGCAGGCTGGAAGGGCCGGAGCGGTAACAGTGGCCACGAATATGGCCGGCCGCGGTGTGGATATTATCTTAGGTGGAAATCCTCCGGATATTACCGAATCGCAAAAAGTAAAAGACGCGGGAGGTTTGCACGTAATCGGCACCGAGCGGCACGAGTCCCGTCGTATTGATAATCAGTTGCGTGGTCGTTCGGGCCGCCAAGGAGATCCGGGTTCTTCGCAATTCTTTTTGTCGCTGGAAGACGATTTGATGAGAATTTTCGGCGGAGAAAGAATTCGCTCAATGATGGAGTGGTTGAAAGTGCCGGAAGACATGCCAATCAGCGCGAAGTTGGTGACTCGTTCGGTTTCGCAGGCTCAATCAAAAGTGGAGGGTTTCAATTTTGACGCCCGCAAACATTTATTGGATTACGACGACGTAATGAATAAGCAGCGTTTGGCGATTTATAAAAAGAGGCAGGATTTATTGTTGGAGAAAAGCCACCCGCAAATTTTGGGAATGTTCGATATGCTCTGGATGAGTCATTTGGAGAATATGGAAGCGCTTGCTGAATCTGTGCGCCTACGCGCTTATGGCCAGCACGATCCGCTTGTTGAATACCGCCGTGAAGGTCATCTATTGTTCCAGCAGTTGCTGGCGGAATTTGATCAGTGGATGGTGGAGAACGCGGAAAAGTTGAAAGAGCATGCCGGCCACGACCATTCGCAAATTCCTCAGCCAAATATTCCAAAAGCGGATTCTACTTCCGGCAGCGAAGTTGGCAGAAATGATCCGTGTCCATGCGGATCAAAGAAGGAAGATGGATCGCCGAAAAAGTATAAACACTGTCACGGTAAATAAAAACCGCCCGAATGGGGCGGTTTGCGTTTAGTCTTTGACGTACTCACGATGCCATCCGCATTTGGTGCAGGTGGCAGAAACTTCAGTTTCCATTCTGTCGAAACGAGGTCCGGATTCTTCGTGGGTAATCAACTGTTCGATTCTTTCCCCTTCGGTGAGGCGGCGATATATCGCCAATTTTGTTTCTTTCGTATTCCACGAATGCTTGCACAGTAGCGACCGGAACCACCGAATAATCCAGCGCATCATCGCCTCCTTGGTTTGTGTTCTGCGGAGATAATATCACCTTTGCTATACTAAAACAAATGCCTGAACTCGGACTCTGGTACTACACTTTAAGCGCTATTCCGCAGACCTTAGCGGCGATGATTGCTCTGGTCTCTACTTTTGTTGTTTATAAATTAAGCCGCGTGAGCGACCGCGTGGAAAAAGAGCGGGGATTAGTGAAGTCCTTTTTGTTTCATTTACATCCGGAAAAGGAAATTCATCACATTGAGGGAATGCGAGGAGATGAATTATTGGAGGCGTTACAAGAGGGAATCGCTAAGCTTGATCCTGAAGAAAAAGACCTCGGCTTTGAAGAATTTAAGAAGCTGGAAGCGTTGCTGAAGGAGTTTATCGAGGCGTGGCATCGAAGAACGGGGACTTCCGGGCAAACGATTTATAACTTTTTACAGCAAAAAGAAAATATCTTCCGCAATCTGGTGCACACCCGCAAAACGGCAATTAATTTGTTGATTACCTGTCTATTCCTTACTGCCGTTCCTACCTGCGTCTCCTTGTTGGCATTACCGAACGTAGATTATTTCGCCGCCAATATGCTGCCGATTGCTTTTGCCCTTTCGGGACTCGCTTCTATTAGTATTATTTTTACTACTTACAGTGTTTGGAAGATAGCGAAACTTTAAATTGCTTCGCCTAAAGGTTAATGTAATCCCTCGCTACGGCTGGGGATTGCTGTTGCAAACAAAATTTTTTGCTTCTTTGAATTGAAAATTTTGAGCAACAGGTAAAAAACCGCCCTATGTGGGCGGTTGGGTTGCAGGCTGAATGCACGGGCCGTTGGGGTGGCAGGCTTCGCAGAGGCATCTTTCACAGATTATGCAGGGCATTTGCGTACCCCAGCACCAATCAATTTCCCGATATTTCTTGCGCTGTTCGTCGGTGATCTTGTTCTTTGGTTCCACAAAAAATCCTCCTAAAAGTTCTAACGAAAGCTTACTATAAAATTCTTATTTAGCGATAGGGCTGGCAGAAGACTTGAGAGTGCGGGTGACTTCGTTTTGCGGGTTGGTGTTGGAGTTGGAAACGGTCATTTCGATCTCGATCGTATGGATCGGTACCAGAGAGGGGATGTCTTCGGCGGAGGGATTAGTGACCGTATACTTAGTGAATTTCAGATTACCTACTTTAACTTTTCCAGTGGTGATTGGTGTGCCGTTCACTAGAATTTCCGTGCCAACTCGCTCAATTTTTTGCGATCCGGAGGCGGTGACGAGCGTCAGTAAGGAGGTCGGCGTAAAAGAGGGCGGCACGCCGACGATCGGTTCGGAGGAAAGATTGGATTCTCGGATCAGGCTTTGGATGCGGTTCATCGCGAAATTCATCTGCTCGGAAACTTCCACTAAGCCGCTTTGCTGTCCCTCAACCCGCAAAATAATCACCAAAATTCCGGTGAACATTCCGGCGACCATCGCGAAGATGGCTACGTACAATAGCAACTCTATTAATGTAAAACCGCCCGCCTTTCTCATTGTATTTTTATAATAACATAGGCGAATTAAACGGCGGTCGGATCGAAGAACATTATTGCCGCGGTCTTGGCGAGGATTTTTGCGTCCATCGCGAGCGATTTGTTTTTTAGATAATGCGCGTCGAGTTCTAATTCTTTTAAAAACGGCAGGCCGGAGGCGCCGCTTACTTGAGATAGTCCCGTGAGCCCGGCTTTGGCGAGCATCAGGTGTTTGTACTCATTGGGGTAGTGCACCACTTCTTCCGGTTCGTGTGGTCTTGGGCCAACCAACGCCATATCGCCCTTCAGTACATTGATTAGCTGGGGGATTTCATCAATGCGGAATTTGCGGAGCAGGCGGCCGACTTTAGTTACGCGCGGGTCTTTGGTCATTTTGAAGAACGGGCCGTCGGTTCGTTCATTGAGCACCTTCAACACCCTTTTCATTTCGTGCGCCCCTTCATACATAGAACGGAACTTGAATACCCGGATTTTTTTACCGTTGCTGACCCGGTTCAAGCGGATGACGGCCGGTCCTTTTGATTCAACTCTAATCGCGGCCGAGATGATCGGGTAAAGCGGCGCAGTTATCAACAATCCCAGCGCCGAGCCGAGTAGGTCTATTAGCCGGTTCATATTATAATTTTAGCATTCTCATGAAAGTTGCGCTCGTGCACGATTATCTAAATCAGTACGGCGGGGGAGAGCGGGTGTTGGAGTGCTTAATGGAAATGTTCCCGGAAGCTCCGGTGTACACCCTGCTTCACGACGTGGAAAAAACCGGTGGCCGCTTTGAAAGCCGCGTGGTTAAGACCAGTTTTTTGGATTTTAAATTTGCCCGCCGCAATCACCGCTGGTTTATTCCGTTTATGCCGTTGGCGGCCCGCTCGCTGAATTTGGGAGATAAATATGACCTGATAATTTCCGATACCGCAGGCTTCGCGAAAGGAATCCGCTATAATCGCCTCACCACCAAGCATATTTCCTATATTCACACTCCGCTCCGCTACGCATGGGAGCAGGAGGAATACCTCGGTAACTTAATGACTAACTCCCAATTACTAATTTCTAAGCCAATCCTTAATTATCTGAAGAATTGGGATTATAAATATGGAAAGCGGCCGGATGTGTTATTGGCGAATTCTAAATTCATCGGGAAAAAAGTGAAGGAGTATTATGGCCGCCCCGCGAAAGTAGTTTATCCGCCGGTAGATATGGATGTTTTTTATTATGACGAAGGCGAAAAACCGAAAATTCGGAACCCGTATTATCTCGCTATCGGCAGGGTGTTGCACTACAAGCGTTTTGATTTGGTGGTGGAGGCGTTTAAGAAATTGGGATTACCGCTGAAAATAGCCGGTGGCGGGCCGGAGCTGGAGAATATAAAAAAACTGGCGGCGGGCGTGGGCAATATTGAATTCCTAAGTTTTTTGAACGACGAAAATGATTTGCGGAAACTTTACGCGGGAGCAAAAGCGTTGATCTTCCCGCAGGTGGAAGACTTTGGTTTGGTGGCGGCAGAGGCGCAGGCTTGCGGCACGCCGGTGATTGCTTATGCCGAAGGGGGAGCGTTAGAGATAGTGGAGAATGGAAAGACCGGAATTCTTTTTCCCCAGCAAAGCGTGGAGAGTTTGGTTGGGGCGGTGGAGTTGTTTGAGAGGAAACGTTTTAGCCGAAAAGCCATTGCTACCTCTGCGCAACGTTTCTCAAAAGAGCATTTTAGGAGGGAGATTGTGAGTCTGATTTAGACTGATTTTTGCCCGGAAATAGGCCTGCCTGACCGGTAGGCAGGCTCAAAATAGTTCTATTGACATTTTCCTAATAGTATGCTAAACTGTACTTAGTCAGGAGTAGTTAAACCAATTGAAAAATCAAAATAGAGGAGGATGGTCGGATGATTACACCCGAACGGATCCATGCAAGAGAAAGGGAAACGCGCCGGATGTCCATTGCCCCCAATCCGGGATGTATCGGATGGGGCGAGCTTCGGTCTTGGCCCGACGTTTCTCCGGAGGTCAGGTACCACGTCGGTATCTGCGCTTTTTGCAAGAACCTCGTCTCCCCCATGGTGGAGGAGATCCAGGCGAAGAAGCGGCCGAGTCTGCTTGGCAGGCTTGCCGGGTTTTTCCGGAAGATCTTCAGCTCCAATAACTAGGAGGAGAATGCGATGGAAGAAATGAGTCACAAGAATTACAAAACAGTTCCGATGTTGGCCGTGTACGATCCATTAAGAACGACAGACCATCGTCTGGAGGCGGCGCCTAAGATCGACGTGACGACCTGCCTTTCTCAATCCGAAATTCGGGACTGGGAAGAGGTGGGTGCCGGCGTCAAGTTGGACGCAGAAAGATCGTGGCACATTCAGATCTGTCCGATCTGCCGCGAGGTGGTTCTTTGTCTGGACAAGCTCGGTGTACCGCCCGACGTGATGGCGGATGCTTACTGTCGGGAGAAGACGAGGCAGATCCCGCAGCAGCTGGAGGCGCTTATTGTGCGGCCGGAAATTCCGGAGTTACCGGTGGTCATGAAGAAGAGGCCTCGGCAGCCGGCGAAAACCGGCCTCTGGGACTCGATAACGAAGTTTTTCAGGAGGTCCTAACGGACCTCCTTTTTTATTGACTTTTTTCACCAATTTTATATATACTTCTACCTATCATGTCCGAGTTAGATAATAACAGTACGGCTTTAGCGGGAGAGGATTCAGTTCCGCAGGAGCAAACGATGGACCAGACCTTAATGGAAGAAATGGTTAAGGCGGGTGTTTTGTATGGAAGAAAGAAATCCAAAACTCATCCTCGGATGAGGCCTTTTATTTTCGGAACCCGCAATGGCATTGAGATTTTGGAATTGGCTAAGACTATGGAATCAATTGATAAGGCCGGAGATTTTTTGAAAGAAACCGCCAAGAAAGACGGATTGGTTTTAGTGGTTGGCACTAAACCCGCCTCTCAAGATTTGATGCAGGAATTTGCTAAGAAATTTTCCTATCCTTATGTAGTGAAGCGCTGGTTGGGAGGCACGTTAACTAATTTCAAAACAATTCTTACCCGCATTCAGTACTATATGAATTTGAAGGTTAATAAAGCGACCGGCAAATTGGAGAAATATACCAAAAAGGAGCGGGTGGAATTTGATAAGCAGATTGAAAAAATGGAGGGCTTCTTTTTGGGATTAGAGAGATTGTCCCGCCAGCCGGATGCCGTGATAGTGGTGAACGTGAACGATCACATGACCGCCGTGCGTGAGGCCAAGCGTATGAATATTCCGGTGGTGGCAATTTTGAGCACCGACACTAGCCCGGAGATAGTGGAGTACCCGATTCCGGCCAACGATAATTCCCGCAACAGCATTGCTTGGATTTTGGCTAAGTTGGAGGCGAAGGTGCAGGAAGGCTTGAAGGAGCGCCCGGCCGCCGTAGGCACAGTGACTCCCGCTAAGTAGTTTTCGGTCTGTTTGTTGTTTGGTATAGTTAGTAAGCTTGGAGGATTTAAGTTTGATATTTAAACGTTTAAATATTTAAATAATAAAAATATTCTACAACTATGGCAGCTGCTGACGTACAAAAATTAAGAGAATCTACCGGAGCAGGAATGATGGACTGCAAGCGGGCTTTGGATGATGCCGGTGGTGATTTTGATAAAGCCGCTTTGCTTATCAACGAGCGTGGTTTGACTAAAGCCATGAAGAAAGCCGATAGGGCTACGGGCGCCGCTTTATTGGAAAGCTATATTCACAACGGCCGAGTTGGTGTGCTTTTAGAATTACGTTGTGAGACAGACTTCGTGGTGCGCTCCGAGCCTTTTAAGGAGTTGGCGCATAATTTGGTGATGCATATTGCCGCGATGAATCCGGAAAATGTGGAAGCTTTGTTGCAGCAGCCTTATGTAAAAGACCCGAATCTTATTATTGATTCTTTGGTTAAGGGCGCGATTGCTAAGATTGGTGAGAATATTCAAGTTTCCAAATTTTGCCGGTACGAAATCTAATGTGGATTCGCTCCGTTCTTCAAATAATAGTTTTCTCCAGTTTGGGCTTGGTGATTTATATGATTGCTAGAGCGATTCCGAGAGTTCCTGAAGAAGTCTCCACGCATAGGCGTTCCAGTTGGGTAGACCGATTGATGTCGAAGATTCCGATGTCGGCAATTGACGACCGGCTCAATTCTTTTATTGCTAAATTTTTGCGGAAATTTCGCGTGATAATGATGAAAATTGATAATTTCATCAATGACCGATTGGGTAAGTTGAGTAAAAAAACGAAAGAACCGACAGAGGAAAGCCCTAGCCAGGATCAAAATAAGACCGTTTTGTAGTCATCAAAAAATCCCCTAAATGGGGGATTTTTTGATTGAGCCGGTGAGGTGAATCGAACACCTGTTTTCGCTTTACAAAAGCGTTGCTCTGCCATTGAGCTACACCGGCGAGTCCGTCTGCCGACGGACGAGCCCCGCCAACGGCGGGGCAAATTTTTTCCGCCGAGTGGCGGATAAAATTTGTGGGCAGGGAGGGATTCGAACCCCCGTAGCCATAAAGGCGTCTGGTTTACAGCCAGATGCAATTGACCGCTCTGCCACCTGCCCGCACCCCCAAGGATAGTACATTGCCTAAGTAACAGGCAAGTGATACCATTTTGGTAGATTTTTAACATTTTCAGGAGGTTCGCATGAAGCGCTTCCATCTCCCGTTGGTTCGTTCGTTGATTGCCTGCGTTTTTACCTGTTTGCTTCTGGTTTCTTGTTCTTCCTGCACGAGTCGTACCCCGACGGAGGATAACTCCAGAATTGATGTCGATTGGTTTATCGTCTGGGCTGATCTTCACAAAGATCTTACTCCGGAAAGCAGATTGGCGAGCGACATTGTTTATGAATTGGACGCTTACTACTATGCTCCGCACAATTTGGATTATTCCGACTTGTTTAACGCGGCTTTGGCTGGCGTCGCCGAAGAGATGAAGGCCAAGAATCTTTCCTGGCAGTACACGAAGATTCGAGATAGCGCGGCTCGCTATGAAGCCCGTTATGAATATGCCAAGCAGTTCGTGGTCGCGGAGAAATTGGCGGAACAGAATAAGGTCCCGACGTATGATCTCGCTTTTGCTTCTGCGGCTAAGATGCTGAATTCAATCGGCCGCTCGCACACCTATTTCGTTTATCCGGATTGGCATCCGAAAGGACGGGCCAACGTCGCCATTGATGAGTCGTTTGTGGGTATCGGTGTTATTTTGAGCAAGATTGATGAAGACTTTATCTATATCGCCGGTGTCCTTAAGGGAGGGCCGGCGGAATTGGCCGGATTGAAACCGTTTGACAAGATTGTTTCCGTCGACGGCAAAGTACCAACTGGAGATCTTGGCGCGCTGTCATCAATGATTCGCGGCCCGGAAGGCACTGTGGTTGTTATTGAAGTTTTGCGTGAGATGGATGTAGCGATGAAGTTCACGATTACTCGCGGCGCCGTCCGGCATTCTTTCGCGGAAGCGAAGGTATATCAGGAGGGCAATTACCGGTTGTGCTATTTGGAGGTTCGGGGTTTTGTACGTAGACCGTCCATGAAGGATGAGCCATACAAATACGTTCCCGATACGGATGTTTTTGCCAATCGGATTAACTTCTTGGCGCATGACCCCGGTATTTTTAGCGCTTGGCATGACGGGATGATAATTGATTTGCGCGGTAATCCGGGAGGCTCGCTGGACGCTCTGGTTTGGTTCCTTTCCTGCTTCTTGCCGGAAAGAACCGAGCTTTTTACTCTCGATAGCAGAGAAGGAAAGGAAGTCCGATTTTCACTGTGGGATCCCAGGACTAAGGTGCCGGTGGTCATTCTGATTGATAAAGACAGTGGTTCCGCCGCGGAAATCTTCGCTGGCGTGATGCAGGAGACGGGAAGAGCCAAGATAGTCGGCTCTAAGAGTTCCGGAGCAGTCGAGGTCACCAGCGAACGCAGTTGTTTTATGGGCTCATCCATCCACATCAGTGAACAACAGCTTTATCTGCCCAGCGGAAAATGCTTGGAAGGCGTTGGAGTGATTCCTGATTATGAGGTGAAGACGACTAAGGATGATGTACTACATGGCAGAGATGCTTGTATCGAAAAAGCGAAGGAGATTTTGACTGGAACTAAGAAGTAAGACGAAATCGCGACCCCTGCTTTACGCGGGGGCCTTTTTTATCTATAATTCACAATATTCAATTGTGCTGGTGTAGTTCAGTGGCAGAACGCTTTCTTGGTAAGAAAGAGGTCGCGAGTTCGATTCTCGCCACCAGCTCAGACTTCGCAGAGAATCGAATAGCAGCACCCCGTGTTGGAAGGCTCTCGGAAACCAGAAGGTGTCCGAGACGGGGGTCGGGGTGCTGCGGAGGTGTTCGAGCCGAGTACCCGAGGCCTTGTTCTCGCCACCAGCTCAGAGTTGATTTTATTAGGCTTATCGGCTATTATTTATTACCAATATGGCAACGTCCAAGTTTTCCCAAAATTTAATCAAATTGAAATGTGGCACCTGTGCCCGGGTGAATTATTATACCCGCAAAAACAAAAAGCTCGTGGAGCGTAAAATTGAGCTGAAAAAGTTCTGCAATTGGTGCCGCAAGCACACTCCTCATAAGGAAGCGAAGAGATAGTTCGGGCGCATTGCTTTTGAGACATAGAACAAACAGCCTTCCACGGGCTGTTTTGTTATACTAATAGAAGTTATTTGAGAGGAGCCAAGATGAAGAAGATTCTCATCGCCCTGTTTTGTCTGTCCAGTTACGTTGCTTCCAAAGCCGAAGATCCCAAACCCGAAGAAGTGAAGAAGCCGCAAATCTGTTGGGAATGCATCGAGCTTTATGATGATTCGGATTTTAAGAAAAAGATGCCGGAGGATTCCAAGATCATGAAGAGTTATCGTAAAAAACTTCCTAAATATCAGAAGCGGGTTAAGGAAGAATTGAAGAAGGTATTCGAAGCGGAGGGTATGGAGCTTGTGGAATGCCCCACTCATAAAGTGGACGGCAGCGCCTTGAAGCAGGTCACGGCCGAGGACAAGCCTTTGCATATGAAGATTTCCTTGGCGTATAACGGACTCATCTGGATCACCGTTTACACGAAGATTGAAATTTACCGCGGCGACCAGAAAGTGATTACTTTCAAGAAAGAAAAGACCGCCTTCATTCTGGATGTTGATGGAAAAGAAGAGCGTCAGAGGGCAGTCACTGAATTCGCGAAAGAAATTACGAAAACGCTGGTAGAAAAGGTCAGGGAATTGAAGCCTGAAGAAAAATAGCCCCGTGGGACGTGGCGAGCAAAACTCGCTTTACGTCCCTTACGGGGTTTTTATTTGATTTTTGTGGAAAAATCGGTATGATATAGCTTATTGGAGGGGGCGTCGTCCAACGGCAGGACTTCGGTCTCCAAAACCGACTATTACGGTTCGAATCCGTACGCCCCCGCAGACTACATTTTTTATCGAGAGACCGAGATTTGAATTCAAAACCTGTTCGAATCCTAGAGCCATTCTAGTTCGATGACCGAGACGGTTCGAATCGTAGTGCCCCCGCAGACTACATTTCTTATCGAGAGACCGAGAGGCCTAGGTTTACTTGTTAGTTAAATAAAATAAAAAACTATGAACTGGATTAAAGAAAATAAAATTGCGAGCGGGATAATTCTTGTTTTGATTGTAGTTCTGGCAGTTGTCTATTTTGATAAGCAATCAGGAGAGATCGCAGGCAAAAACGAATTTCAGAAAAGACAAGAATGCTCTCAATATACTAGTTTGGTAGAAACAAAAATAAAGGAAAGCGGACGAGTTTTTGAGAAAGATAGTTATTCCGTTAAAGAAATATTGTATAGCCCAAAGCTGAACACCTGCCTTTATGCTTGGGTGTTGCTTACTACATTTGATCCAAAAGAAATATATTCAATTGACGATATTTTCGGAGGGGGCATATTTACAGCGGGAATATCAGAAAATGCCGAGGAGCTTTTTTATCAGGAAATAGCAAAACTAAAACAATAATATGGAAAAGAAAAACACCATTATCGCTATATTGGTTATCGCACTCGGTATAGCGATCTATTTTGCTTCACAAAACACACCTAAACAGGAAAGCTCCATCATCGAAGCAATTCCTCCTAGCCAAGAGTTAAGAGCGGCGTATGAGGAATCCTCACAACACTCTGCAATGGCAGATATTGTGGAGCTTTCCTGTTTCCCAACAAGTCGTTTTGATTGTAGCGGTGGAAGTTGCACGCCCGCAGCTCCAGCTACTTACTATTTCGTAGATTACGGCACAGAAAGCGGAACATATTTTAGGTGCGATGCAAAAGGATGTGATCCTTATCCAGTCAAAGTAAACCCGGCGGGAGAATTTACGCAATTTGTCCTATCACAAGGTCAAGCGATGTTGTTTAAGGTTGCCACGGGAGACATTTTAGGCAATAAAGGCAAGTTTGTTGATGTGGCAACACTTGGCACGGGAACAATAATATCTTCTGGGAAGTGCGAGTTCACAAAATAAAAATATGGAAAAATTTATTAAAGAAAATTGGTTCAAAGTAGCGATAGCTTGTGCGGCGATACTGCTGGGAATTTCTACGTTCTACTCTTTTATTATTTTGCCGTTACGCAACACACAAATCGCACAGCAACAAAAGTGCGCCGATGCAGCGGAAAAGTTTTTTAAAGACGAAGAAGGCACTAACTCTAATATTGCAGACTATACTAGCCATTGGAATTTAAAATTAAATAAGTGCTTTTCAGAGATTCAAGCCCGGGTTTTTTCAAATGGGAACTTTTTAACAGAAAAATCTCTTTATGATGTTTTTGAGAGAAAGCAATATGGTTCGTTCTCCTCTATGACTCCGGAGGTCAGGGGTCCAGTTGTTTGCATAACATTATCGGACGGAAGTCCGGGTAGTCGCTCTACTTGCGGATCAGAAGAAGAGTACGATGAATTCGTTGAATCATACATGGATAATTAAGACCTCCAGTTGCCGCAGTGTGGACAAAAAGATGAGAATCCAGAAGAGTAAACCATTAACCCCATGAAGCACTCGCTGAGGATATTTCTTTTGATGATTCCTATTTTTATTGGCGGCGTTCTAGCTATTAATATTCTCATTGTACTATCGAACAAATCTATTTATTTATATGCATGGGAACGCCCAGAGGATTTTTCTTTTCTTAAGAATAGCTCAAATACTTCGGTCGTATTTTATGCCGGAGATGTAGTCATTAAAAATAAGAGGGCTCTGATTAATTTCAGAAGGAATCCACTTTCAATACCTGATGACATACAATCCTTCCCACTCATAAGAATTGATAGCTTTGATAGCCCGAATAACTTTGAGTCTAATCTTTCTCTGATGTCCGATTTCATCGTTAAAATTTGCAAATCCTATCGCGAATGTCATATAGATTTTGAAGCGAGAACAAGCGAATATTCCCCATACTCTGAACTACTAAAAATCGTGGATAGCGAGCTACCAAATACTAAGATATTAATTACGGCCTTGGCTTCGTGGTGTTCAGATCAAAGCTGGTTCGACGATGCTAATTTTGAGGCGGCCATACCCATGTTTTATCGCATGGGCAAAGATTCTTTGGCAATCAAAAAGGGAAGCGTGGGAAGCTGGTTTTTGAGTAATCCAAAATGTAGTGATAATATTGCCTTATCAACGGATGAGCTTGATTTTAATCCTCGTAGATATATGAGAGGCAGATCGGTTTATCTTTTTAATCCCAATCAATGGACAGCGGAATCATACAAAAACGTAATTTCATATCTTGGACTTTAAAGCAGTCGTTGCTTTTTAGTCTCCTCGCGATTTTAGTCTTGCCTTCTTTTGCGTTTGCATCCGGTGCGCCTTACCCGATTAGTATTTACGAACCATACAGGATCAAGCGGAACACGGCTTATATTTTTATTGAGAATCCTATCGATTATTATTCCTACTTGTTGGGCAATAAATTAAATGCCCTTTCTTTCTATATGGCTTACAGGTATTTTCAGGGTAAGCCGTTAAGCTCTGGGCAGATTTCGGACCTTGAGAGAATATTCAAAACCGATGGAAGCTATATTGGGGGCAATTATCCAAGTTCGCAGGATTCAGATCAGGCCTTTAAAGCTTGGCAGCAAGAAAGAGGTGTAGCAGTGAAGGACGACTTCGCTTATGGTCAGGA